>CAUSGP010000066.1:0-10137 GCA_963531075.1 uncultured Actinomycetaceae bacterium
ACGAAGGGATGTCATTCGACAGCGGCACCTTCTCGGGCAGCCAGAAGTTGCCGGTGAGGCGATCCCAGACTTCCAGGTCCTTTTCATCCTCGATTCGGTTCCAGTTAATCGCCTTGACGGAATCGACCAGTTTGATCTTCGGCGGCGTCATGATTCTCCTCGGTCGTTGAATGGCCCGCTCGTACTCTGACATTCTTCCACGTCACGGTGAGCGATGAAATGAGCATGTCCGTCCAACAGCGTTCCACCAACCGGCCTTCCCGTTGTCCTCACTGCCGCCAATGGACTTTTTCCCACCGTCTCCACCGCCAGCGCCAGGTTCTTTTCCCGTCGTTTCCCAACCACCAGTTCCCTTCCTACCGTCGGAACCTTCTCACCATCGACTTTTCTGCCAACACCCTTCGCCCTAAAACCCTTCACTCCCTTAGACTTGTGGCATGAGCACAACCGAGCCCGCTTCGTTTCCCACGCACATCGGCGCCGGACTCTCCGACGACGACGCTCAAACGCAAACTTCCGCGGCGGAGAAAACCGCTGCAACGGAGCGGGAAAACCCTGGCGATAGCCGCCCCGATTCCGCGACGGACAAGGGAAAGGACAACCCGTCGGACGGCCCTTCCAGCTCGACACGCCGCTACGCGGGACGAATCGGCGGCCTCGACATCGCGCGGGGCTTAGCGATCCTTGGAATGTTCTACGCTCATATCGCTCCAATCGGCGACGGATCGGACAAATGGTCAAAACATCACACCATCTTGTCCGACATTCCCAATGGTCGCTCCGCGATTCTCTTTGCCTTGCTGGCCGGAATCTCCCTGTCGATCCTCACCGGCAGAAATGTGCCCTATAGAGGCGAGCGTATGGCGACAGCGCGCAAACGGATCGTTGGGCGAGCCCTCATCCTGGTCTTCTTCTCGATGCTGACATCCTTGCTCAACGTGGCAGTCATCATCATTCTCAGCTATTACGCGGTATGGTTCTTGCTCGCCTTGCCCTTCACTTCTTGGAACTCACGCAGGCTGTGGACCGCTGCCGCATTTACCGCCGTGTTCGGACCGCCAATCGCCCTGCTGATCAGTTGGCTGGCATCATCGTTGGGCCTTGCTGTGGCAGAAAATGATCCCTTCCTGTGGACCACCCTCATTGCCGGAAACTACCCGGGAATGACCTATATGGCTTTCATCTTCGCGGGAATGGCCATAGGACGATCTCAGATCACGCAGATGGGCTACCAGGCCAAACTCTTGGGACTCGGTGTGACATTGATGATCGCTGGGTACGGCGCGAGTTACGCCCTGAGTCAAACCTTCATCGACCCGAAGCAGGAACCCGCGTCCTACGGCTCAGTGGCGGATGAATATGGCGGCACGCGCGCGCCTTCGTCGACACAAAAAGAAGATACCGAAACCGACAAACCACCGCTGAATCCCAACGGTGAACAGCCTAAGCACGCCTTCGATTTCAAGCCCGTAGCCTTACCCACTGCCTCCCAGTTGGTTTCGGCCAAGCCCCATGACAACACCTCTTTCGAGGCGGTCGGATCGGGAGGTTTCGCAATCGCGCTCACAGGACTCTGCCTTCTTATAGGGAGGCTCTCGCGCAACGTTCTATGGCCGCTTGCCGCCGTCGGCTCGATGTCGCTAACGGCCTATTCGGTCCACCTCATGGTGGTAGGCGTCAAGCCCGATCTTGTTCAAAACAGCTGGTGGGGCACACTGTGGATCTCAGTCGGTGCCGTCATTGGGTGCAGTCTGTGGCGTTTAGTCTTCAAGCGCGGACCCATGGAGTGGATGACCTGGCGATTCTCCTATCGTTTTGCCACTCTCCTATCGGCGGAAAAGATCTCGCCACCAGGCGAATCGGACGGCCCCCTTGAGTCCGGCGGACCTATTGCATCCAGCAAGTCTGTTTAACCCGGCGGGCCTATCGCATTCAGCGAGTCTGTTTAACCCGGCGAACCCGTTATATCCAGTGGTCCCGTCGTAACTGGTGGCCCTGTTAAATCCGACGAACCCGTTGTATCCAGTGAAACCGTTACATCAAGCGAGTCTGTTGGATCCCTTTAATCGGCGAGCTGACACGGCTATCCACCCGGCCAGACACCCAGAGAACACCACTGAACGAGCAGGAAACCAGGAAGAGCCGCGGGTGGCTAACACGCACACAACGCGACTCTCCCTTAGCCCTTAAGAACCTTCTCAGCCTAGCGCCCGTTCGAAGTTAACGGCGCCCACCGCAGCTGCGCCCTCAACCACGGTGACTCCAAAAAGCATCGTTTAGGCACGGCGGCTCAACAAAGTATCGCCTAAGTATGGGAAGACTGTTTTGGCGTCGCTTCGTCGTCGCGTTCAGGCATCCCTTCATTCAACGGAGCCGGCTTCTTCGCTTCTGATGGAGCGGAGTTCTTCGCTTCGATCGATTCTTCGCCTGAGCCGACGTCAGAAGAAGTCGACGCCGCCCGTTTTGGTTTGGGAAGAGAAAGGAAAGCCGTTGCCGCAAAGATAGACACGAGGATCATAGCCGTCTTGCGGTCATCACGGGCAATTTCGCACCCCTTGTCTATAGCTTTTGTCATTAGGTCCTGTTCTTTATCACTCAATAAGCTTCTCTCTGCTAACCTCTCATAGTAGGCGATTTGATCTGCATCCCTCAGATCGAAGCCTGGAAGGGAGCTGTAGGCTTCCCCCAGAAACCGCCAGCCAACAGGCTCGCAGCGAAAGTCGCCATTGTCGACTCCTACATGAGGCCGTGAGAAGAATAGCCAGCAAAGCACAAGTGCTGTGCCGACAACAAGAATCATTCGGAGAGTGAAGAACCACTTTCTAGTCATCATTGTTCCTTCGTCCTAATGCGGTTATGGGTTTCCTATCTGCGATCCTGCCACGGGTCAGGATCTTCGCCGTCGCTGTCTTCTATTTTCTTGTTCATCTCATCTAGCTTTGCTTTAGATTCCGCATCTTGCTCTTGAATAAACGCAATTGCACGTTCAAAATCCTTTATTCCGTATTCGACCTTCCGCTTGGTCTTTTTTACAAGATCGTGAAGAAGCCATTTCATGTCATGGAATCGCGATGAAGGGCCATAAATGCCTAAACCTATATTTTTATCACGATTTACACAATCAGCCATCGAAACGTCCTCTATTTTCTTTTGCGCTGTTGTCAATTCAGTGACGATTGGCGGGGAAAAATTCTTTACGATGGCGTCGACGCGATCTTGTTGAATAAGAAGAGCTTCCGATGAATTAGTTTCAGAAGATTCAATAGTGTCCATTGAGAAGTCATACCGCTGGCGGCTGGAATGGATAGCGTTGAAATTATCGATCAAGTTTCGTTCTACCGCCTTCTCACTATCGGTTATGTTCTCATCAATCCTTTTAAAGACATTTTTCAATACAGTCATCCCATCTTCGAAAGACTGCGAAGGAGGAGCGGAGAAGTTCTTGTCCGACAGACCCGTTACCGTTTTTAAGGAATCGACGACTTTCTTGGCCACTTCTTTTCCGGTTTTACCTCCCGTCAGGAAAATTGAAAAGCCGCTCAAAGCGAAATCAGCGATCTCCATGACAAGTTTAAATTTACTGGAAGACGAAGTTGCAATTTCTTCAAACATCTCTGTCGCTCTAATGACGGCCTGCGTAACAGCCTCGCGCGCTTTCTTGAAGATTCCCATCTCAGAGCCCAAGGCAGCGCCCCAGAAATTGGCAATCTCTGCCTGACCGTTGACCGCACCATCCAGCCTTCCGACGAAGTTCGCCCTAAAAGCTTTAACGGTCGATCCACGCAATTCTTGGAGTTCGCCCTTGATGGAGTCATAGGTTATCGTGTATCTGTCCGTTAGGAACGATTACATTCCCCTGTATACTCGAATCTTTGGATAAGCACTCAACTACTTTGCGGCATTTACCGATCTCATCGTCAATACCTCTGGGATCGGGCAAATCGACCCACGGATCGAGGATGCGATTGATTCGGTCACGAATGTCTTCGAACTTATTCCAGTAACTTTTTCCTTGCATCTCACGGCTACCAGCAACGTTAGTCATTGTGCACGTCACACTGCCGCCGCCCTCACCGCGCGTTCGGACGGCTAATCTTTTTCTCCATCGAAGCGCCTGCAGAACCGGAAGAGATGCTGTATTCCTTCTCGTTCCGCTCAAAGACGACTCCAAATCCGTCTTCCTCGTCCCTCACATAAGCATCAATCGCAGCACGCGTGAGCTTCCCTATACGGTTGCGGAGGTCACCGTATACAGCTTGATAGTCCATACCCATGTTAGTTGTCCTTTATGTCATTAGGCGTGAATCGGTATTTCGCCATTCGAGCCTCGCGAGAAATTCCAGAGGCGCAAACGACCAATTGGCAAATGACAGCGCATTTGCCTTTGATAACTTGATCCTAGCGCGGAAGCATCATGCACACAAGACGTATCGGACGTAAATGCTTGAGATTCATCCGTGGAATCCATTTCCCTTCATTATTCTTGTTCAACGCGACACCAAGAACGATTATTAGAGGTGATATATTTAAATATCGAACCAATAGCGGTTTACTATACGCTTTACCTACCCAAAGCTACGTGGAGGCTTCAGTGGCGCAGCGAATCGGGAAACCCCGTTGAATCCTTGAGGCTTGCAGTGAATTCGTCAGTCGAGATGCCCGAAGTTGGAGTCGCGGCCGAACAATCTGTCTAGCTCTCGCCGCTCTTTCTTCGTAGGCCTTCCGCTTCCCGGTTCGCGGCGCATGACCGGCACGTACACGCGAGGACGTTCCGGGGTGAGATTCTCGTAGCACGCCTGTGCCAACGGAGCGCTCGTGCGCTTGGAGATAATTCCCGTGACTTTGAGAATGCGATCGAATCCCTCGTACCGATATCGCACTTCGTCACCGATGCGGACGACAGTCGCGGGCTTGGCCGTCTCCCCGTTGACCCGAACGTGCCCGGCCCTGCACTCCGACGTCGCCAGCGAGCGCGTCTTGCACTGACGCACGCTCCACAACCACACGTCCACGCGAACTTTCTTTTGCTCGTTAGCCGCGGAGGAGGATTCATCGCCGCCGTTGGCGCGTTTTTTACTCGCCTTCATTTTTTCTTCCCGGCAGCCTTATACACTCCAAAAATCGATCCCGTCAGATCGGTGTAAACCAGGCGATCGCCCTGCCACGAGAAACCGTAGGGCCTCAACACAACGCCACTTGCGGCCTGCGCAAACAGCTGGTCGGAGCGAGTCTTGTCGATTCCGGCGACCGTCGCGCCATCGTCGTCTACAAGAATCGAAGAAACGATAGACGGCGGCTCCGAAGATGCGCTCGACGAGCTTGCGGAAGGCTCCTTCGCGGAATCTCCCGAAGCCTCCGTCGCAGGGTTCCCGGAAGGCGTACCTGATGAGTTCGCCGGCGATGTGCCCGAAGAAGCTCCAGTAGATTCACCGGAAGAGTTTGCGGAAGGGTCCGTCGAGCTCCCGGTGGATTCTACGTTGACGATGGCGATGCCGTGACTGAGATCCACGCTCTTCAGCTTCGCCTCACCGATGGCAACGCTACGCTTTCCATCGATCGACAGTTTGCCGTCCCCCGCGGAAAGAAGCACCGGAGCCTGCGGCCCGGCAGCCAAATACCGCTTACCGGGAGGCAACGGACGAGTTCCATTATTCGAATCGGCTGCACTTCGATCCGGCCCAGTCTTCTCCTCATCCTTTTGGCCCTGTGCCGGCTGAGAACTTGTTGGATCCGGACTCGACTCGCGCGTGGCTCTTGGGCCGTTCGCGTTTACTGCGGCGTCGTAATCGGAAATGGCAGCCTCGCGCGTGACTCTCGGGCCGTCCCCCGAGAGAATGGACGTATCGTAAATCAACGAGGGTCTGCCAGCAGGATGTTTCGAGGCGCCGCCCACAGACTCTTTGGAGGCGCCGCCAGCGGATTGTTTTGAAGCACCGCCGTTTGAGGCGGCCGCATCGGAATCCTCAGAAAAGTCCTCAGAGGAATCCTCAGAATCATCCGGGATCCCCAAGCGTGAACGAAGGTCTACTTCGGCTTCCACCAGTTTGGATTCGGACTGGACGGCCGAACTCAGCACCGTCACATCGGTCTCGAGTTCCCAAACGTCGCTATTTCCTGGGCCAATCCCGATGAGGCCAGACTCGGTTTCACAGATCACGCCATCGGCAAGTGCGGCGCAGGCACCGTCAAAATCCTGCTTGATGAAACGATTTCCCCGGGTGAAATAGACCCCCGAGGCTGATTCCGTTCGGATCACGAGATAGGAACCGGTCAGTTGCGCGCGTATTCCAGTCGCCCGAGAAGCGGGAGGCTTCTCGACAGGCTGTCTAGGTTTTGCCGTTGACTGCGCAGGTTTTGCGGACGTTTGTGCGGGTTTCCCTGCCGGTTGCACGGGTTTTTCTGCTGGTTGCGCTGGTCTTGGCGACGAATTCGGCGATTTCGACGCCTGCGACACTTTCGCCGATCGGGGCGCCTGTGAAGATTTCGAGGTTTTCGGGGATTTCGGGGATTTCGGGGGGCTCGCAGACTTTGATGATTTCGATGACTTCGATGCTTTCGCGGACTTTGACGCTTTCGCAGGTTCGACGCCGTTCGGGGCGGGAATCCGCAAATTCTTGTCGGCTACAGGAGCGCCGTCGGCACCGAACCCCGTGACGTGAACATCCTTGGTTCCATCCCAGGTGAGAAAATAAGCGACGCCGCTGCGCACCCCGACGAACTGAAATGTTCCCGCCGGGCCAACGCTAAGGTTCTTAAAGCGCCCGTTAGAAAGGTTGAGAACACGCGGATTGCTCACCGTCCATTCGCCATCCTCGTGAGTGGTGGTCAAACAAACGGTGGGAGAGTCCCCGGCGCAATCAACCCACCCTTCTAGCGATTTCTTCCATAACGGCTTCCCTTTGCCCGGCAGGTATCCTGTGAGGACCGAGCTTTTTCCGCGAAGGCTCTGGCGGACGGAAAGAACGGTTTTTCCGCCAACGGTCACCCCAGCGAGTTCACCGGGGCCGCTCTCCTTGCGTTCGAGGAGAGCGGCCGTTCCCGGTATTTTCGGTGCGTATTTGAGGGCGGTAAGAGTGGGTGCGGGAGTCGACGCCGCCGAAGAGGACGACGTGAGCGACTCCGTGGGTTTCGGCGTCTGCCCGCACGCAGCACCAGCCATGAGAAGACCCGCAAACATGGCCGATGTGCGCATGAACGGCCTACGGGTCATTCTCCTTCTCCTTCCGGACGGCTTTGGCGGGCCGACTTCTCTACCTTTTCATGGACCGCAAGGAATTGCGAGCCGAATCCCCGGCGACATGTCCCCACGCCAATCGTATCGTTGAGCACCAGAATGACGCATAGGTCAAGTTTCCACCGGTCGGTCACCGATCACTCACCGGGACTACCACCCGCATTCACTGACAATACGCCAATGAACGGATAGCCGGCGCTCGGCTTACCGACCGACGACGGACGTCACATCGGAGGGAGCGGGAGTCTTGCCGACCTTGACATTGGTGAGCATGAGCACACGTGCATCTTGCATGTTCAAGATGACGTCAGCCCCGGTCCCCTCGGCGTCGAAATCCCCTGCCGCGAGCGCTCGAATCTGGCTGGGATCGATTCCTGCGGCTCGAATATCGTAAGAGCTGATGCGATAGACGGGAAGATTTCCTTTGGATTGATCGTCCGTGATGAGCCAGGCTCGCGACCGACCTGCGCGGTCCTTGCCGATCACCATGACGTCGGTGAGCTTGCCACCGCCGAAGTCTCCCGCGGCCGCAACACCGTCAATGCCATGCGCCAGGGCGCCGCTCGGGCCGCCATCGTTTCCAACGAGGCCCTTCAACCCGCGTACCGGCCACGGTTTGTCTTTGCCAAGCCCGTTTTTAGACACGTGGAGATACACGCTCGTGGTGCCGTCTGCCCAGACAACAAGCAGGTCATCTTTCTTGGCATCGCCGTCGGGGCTGAAATCGCCGCCGATGATTTGGCGCGCTTGCACCCAATCGACCGGATTATGCGGATTGAGGTACACGGGTGCGCGCGGACCGCCCTGACCGGGGTCTTGAATGAGAAAGACCCTTCCGTCGTGGTCGAGGGAGACGAGGTCGTCATGGCCCGAGCCATCAAGATCCGCTGTGGTGAGCATTCGCGGCGAGGGCCTCGACGCGGGTTTTCTCATGACGGTGCGCCCGGCTATGAACGGGAAGGAAAGATTGCCTGAGCCCAAGAAAGTGTCGATCTTTCCCCCGCGCCAGCCTACAACCAGGTCGTCTGCGCCATCGACGGAGCCAAAGTTACCGGCGGTCATAAGTTGCGCGTTCTTCCAATTGCCCGCCTTCGCCGGATCGAAAGCTTCCGCTTTCGCGATGAGCGTGGTGACGAATCCAGACATGCGCACGCCAACAGACTCGTCATCGGTGTAACCGCCGCCGTCCTGGCCACCACCCGTTATCGCCACCATGCACCACGTGGTCACGCCGTTGAAGGTCTTCGGAACCAGCCAAGGGCCACCGGAAACACCACTGGCCATGCCGGAACACTTGATGTTGAAAAAGTCCGTCCCGGCTTCTTGGTAAACGGAAGTCGAATTGAGGCAGTGCCGCGGATAGGCCGCCGTGTAGGTCGAGTTATCCGAATCATCGGCCGGGTAACCCACAATCTCCACCTTCGGCTGATCTATTTGCGCATCGAGAACGATGTCGAATCCGCCGGTTACATCCTGGATAGTCTGATTGGCAACGTTCGGCGCCACGGAGAGCACGGCGACGTCGTAAGCGACGCCGTCATCCCCTTTATCCTCGTACCGCGGATCGATGTAAATCGTCGACCCCGACATCTCCCACACCCCATAGGGAGCCCGCGCCTCGCCGTTAACCCACGAGAACTGCGGGATGAATACTACGGACTGCGCGTTGACCTGATACCAGCAATGGGCGGCAGATATGACGATCGTCCCCGACGCCGAGTTGATGACCGAGCCCGAGCACGTGTGGTACTCAGCCGTAGAATTTATGCCTGTGCGATAGAAAAATGTTCCCGTCTGAGGCAACCCGATGAAATTCTCACCCACCCCCAAGGATCCTTGGCCGAGCTGAACGTTGGAAAGCTTGGGGTCGGAGGCTGCCCCGGCAGGAAGCGGATTCGTTCGATTGGCTTGGTCCGGCGGATGTGTGTCCGCGGTTCCTCTGACGGCTTTGCCGATCCGGTCTCTCGTCCAAAATCCATTGCCACCGATGTGGTCCTTCGCCCGGGCATCCAACGTTGCTCGCCCTCCATGTGAGAGCGGACGCGGGATCGGCGGCTTCACAATGGGATGGGAGCAACCTACCAGCACGAGGCACGTGCACACCATTGCCAACAAAATCCGCCGACACCCTGCGACTTTCGCCATCTGCCCTCCTGTTCGGACACCACCGAGCCTAACGCCGCACATACCCGAGGAATTCCCCGGCGGCGCGTCGGCTTCGCAAAGCGAATTTGCGGCGTCGTGCAACGATGCCTTCCCAGCGACCTATTCTAGTGCCTCCCCTCAACCCGTCGACGCCTCTGCCTCAGGCTTGCGTGTCTCCTTTATGTCCTGCGCGCCCTCTTTGGCCGCGTGCCCTCTTTCGGCCTGTGCGCGCTCTTTTGGCCGCCTGCCCCTGCACCCCTTGGCCGGTGCGCCTTCGGAGCGGCAGTTTTCCCCGGCCAAAATGAACGTGCAAAATACTCTTGGCTGTTGTCACACCGCAGCAACACACCGACTGTCTGGAGCCCTCAGTGTTCTTCAACAACTTTGTGAGCGTCTTGCAGCTCATCGCCTTGCCGCTGTTCTTCGCGACGGCGGCCGTCGCGTCTGTCTTCCTCACCGTGGCACTCGTGGGGCTGTTCAGGGCGCAACGCAAGCTGGCCCGTGCCCGCAGGCTCCTAATCGAGGCGGACCTTGCCGAACGCGGCGTCGGCATCGAGCCGGCCGGAAAGCCTGATCGTAAGGGAAGGACGACGCACAAAGGTCTGAAGTCAGGTGCGGAGCAAAAGCCCGGCGACGACGGGAAAGAAGAGTCTGCCGGCGCTTGAGTTTGCCGACGCCTGAGTCCGCCATCGGCCGCGGGGCGCCTTTCGGGCCGTAAGCGAAGAGGGGTGCCTTTCAGATCGTCGGGCGGGGAGGGC
>CAUSGP010000067.1:0-10106 GCA_963531075.1 uncultured Actinomycetaceae bacterium
GGTTGTCTTTTCCATGTACCTGCTCTCCGCGGTGCTCATCGTGCTCGGTGCGTGGGTCCTCAAGTTCTTCGTGACAAAGGATGAAAAGGCTGCCCCGCTCATGCTTGTGCTGCCCGCCTACCAGGTGCCGCGACTGCTCATTATGCTGAAAATGACATTCAGACGTTCCTGGGCCTTTGTCACCGGGGCGGGAAAGATCATCGTCGCAATGACGGCCGTCGTGTGGCTCATGGGCGCGATCCCCGTGGGTGCGGGCGCCGGAGACAAGGGATTTGCCGACCCCGAGCTCGCTATGGAGGATTCGCTCTACGGCAAGACGGCCCAGGTGCTCGTGCCCATCTTCAAGCCCACCGGTTTCGGCGAGTGGCACATGACCGGCGCGCTTATGACCGGCTTCGTCGCGAAGGAAACGGTCATTTCCTCGGTTGTCACCTCGTACAATCTCGATCCTGAGGCCGACGCCGGCGACGCCGAGGACGATGGCTCGGACCTCGGCAAGCTGCCCAAGCTCGTCAACAAATCGCTGACCGAATCGGCGGGGACGGGCAACCAAGGGTTGGCCGCATTCGCCTTCCTCGTCTTCATCTTGGCGTACACGCCGTGCCTGGCCACGGTGGCCGAGCAGGCCAAACTCATCGGAGCGAAGAAGGCAACCGCCGCCGTGGGAGTCCAACTGGCGGTGGCGTGGGTCCTTGCCGTGGCTATTTTCCAGATAGGTAAGCTGCTCTTATGAGGTTGCGCATTTCCAGGAAGGCGAGAGCTACGGCCGATGTCGCAGCAAGCCCCGATGCCGATGCGGCCGGACGTGCCGATGAGACTCGACATGCCAACCCGGCCGCGGACCGCAACAAGGCGGGGCGCGCCGATCGAACCGCATTTGGCAATGGGGTTGTGCCCGCCTCGGCCGAAAATGACCGGGCTGAAAATGGTCAAAGCCGCGGACCCTTGGAGGGGCCTCGCGGGCAGGTGACCGAGCGAATACTGGAACAGATTCGCGCCGGTAGGACAGTTCGTGCGATCTGCGCCACCACGGGGGTTTCGGAGGTATTCGTCTCCACCTTGCTCGATCACTACGATCGTCTCGGCCTGCTTGACGACGCCGGGTCGTTATGCTCATCGGGCTTGGGCGCCTGCCACACCACGAATGTAACGGATCAGGTGCGAGTTGCCTGCGCCGGATGCCCAATCGCCATCTGATCTGGGGCTTGACCCTTGTTCCTGACGGTTGAACCCGACAGCTCTGTGGGGTTCGGCCGTCAAGAACGCAGTGCGGGCTTAGCGGGTCCAGTTGGACGTTCGGCTTGGCCGGACACCCGGTCCAGTTGGACGCCCAGCTTGGCCGGACGCTCCCCACATTTGCGTATGCGCCCTGGCACAATAAACCCATGGATCCGGTGATCGCTGTGGAAGCAGCAGGTGTTCTCGAACGGCTTTGCCAAACCGTAGCCGGCGGCGTCGACGCCGGCGCCCGCCGCAGGGCCGAGTATTCGACGGACGCTTCGAATTATCGGATTCCGCCTCTCGGCGTCGTCTTCCCGAAGGACGAAGCCGACGTCATGGCTGCCCTCGCGGCCTGTCGAGAATTCGGCGTTCCGTTGACGAGCAGGGGCGGTGGAACGTCGTGCGCGGGCAACTCCATAGGGGAGGGGATCGTCCTCGATTTTTCGCGTCACATGAACGCAATAGTGGCGATCGATCCCGAGGCGCGAACAGCGCGTGTCCAACCCGGCGTCGTCATGTCCGATCTGCAGAAGGCCGCGGCGCCTTTCGGCCTTCGTTTCGGCCCCGACCCCTCCACTCAGAACCGAGCTACTTTTGGCGGAATGATAGGGAATAATGCCTGCGGACCCCACGCTGTGGCGTTTGGCCGCACGGCCGACAACGTCGAGTCCCTTGACGTCGTATTGGCCGATGGGAGGAGGATGACGGCGGGCCCCAACGGCCGGGGATATGAGGCGGTGCCCGAGCTCGAGCGGATCGTCGAGTCGAATCTCGCGACCATACGGATGGGATTCGGCAGGTTCAAGCGCCAGGTCTCGGGCTACTCGCTAGAGCATCTGCTACCGGAAAATAGGCGAAATCTCGCCAAATTCCTTGTCGGCAGCGAAGGGACCTTGGGGGTTGTGACGGAGGCTGTCCTCACGCTCGTTCCGGTCCCTGACTCTCCCGCGCTGGTGGTGCTCGGATATCCCGATATGGCGAGTGCGGCGGACGATGTTCCAGCGCTTCTTGCCCATAGTCCGCTTGCCGTGGAGGGAATGGACGCTCGGCTCGTCGACGTCGTGCGGCGGGCGAAGGGCTCTGTTCCTTCTCTACCCGCGGGCGGCGGGTGGCTTATGGTGGAAGTCGGCGCTGCCGATGGTCGCGATGCGCTTTCGAGGGCCCGCACCCTGGCGGAAGCGGCGTCTACGCGCGCTGTGGACATACGCCCCGCCGGGCCTGAAGCGGCCAGGTTGTGGCGGATCAGGGCCGACGGCGCCGGGCTGGGCGGCCGTACCCCTGCGGGAAATCAGGCGTGGCCGGGCTGGGAGGATTCCGCTGTTCCTCCCGAGAATCTCGGCGGTTATATTCGCACCCTCGAGGCACTCATGAAGGGGTATGGCCTCGACGGTTTGATGTACGGACATTTCGGGGATGGATGTGTTCACGTCCGCATCGATTTCCCGCTGGAAAGCAAACGAGGCATCGAGGATTTTCGCAGATTCATGGGTGAAGCTGCCGATCTTGCGGTGAGCTTCGACGGGTCGCTCTCGGGCGAGCACGGCGACGGGCGGGCGCGTTCGGAGTTGCTCGAAAGAATGTACGGGCCGAATATCGTCTCGATATTCGAGCGGGTTAAAGCGACGTTTGACCCGGGTTGCCTGCTTAACCCCGGAGTACTCGTCAACCCCGATCGTGTTGACGAGCACTTGAGGCGGCCCGAGGCCACACCGATCTCTTATGCGGGAGGGTTCCATTTTGCCGACGACGCCGGTGACATGGCGCGGGCCGTTCACCGCTGCACGGGTGTGGGCAACTGCCGGGCGAATAGATTCGACCTGGGGGCCTTCATGTGCCCCTCGTACGAGGCCACGCGAGATGAAAAGGATGTGACACGCGGCAGGGCAAGGGTGCTCCAGGAGGTAGCGCGTGGTGGAACCCTCGCGTGGGACTCACCCGAGGTGCTCGATTCTCTCGATCTGTGCTTGGCATGCAAGGCGTGCTCACGCGATTGCCCCACGGGGATCGATGTTGCCCGGTATCGGTCTGAAACGCTCTACCGCGCCTATCGCGGCAAGCGCAGGCCAATGAGCCACTACGCCCTCGGCAGGCTCCCGCTGTGGGCGGGGATCATCACGAAATTGCCGATCGTCGCGCGGCTCGCCAATGCGGCCATGCGCCTGGGCCCGCTTCGCAGGCTCGCGTTCCGGCTGGTCGGCGTCGATCCCAGACGCGAAATGCCCGGATTTGCAACCAAACGTTTTTCTCGAAGCGAAGAGGCCCGGAAACTACGCGCCGGCGCCCGTAAGGGGGAGCCGAAAGGCCTGCGCACCGCCTCCCACAAGAATGGCTTGAACTCCGGCAAGAAAGGCTCGAAAGGCCTCCATCGCGCCCCGGCCCCGGAAGTGCCGCAAAACGAATCGGTCGAGGGGCCTCGATACGTCCTCCTATGGGCGGATTCCTTCTCCGAGACGCTCGACTCGCGCGGAGCCAGGGCAACGGTAGACGTCCTTCAAGACGCCGGATACACCGTCCTGCTTCCCTCGGGGGACGCATGCTGTGGCCTGACGTGCATTTCTACGGGACAGCTTGATGCGGCCAAGCGCAAGCTCAATTCCCTCCTCGGGACTCTGGCCCCATTCGCGGCCAATGGCATTCCGATCGTCGGTGTTGAGCCCTCGTGCACGGCGGTTCTGCGGTCGGATATGGAAGACCTCCTGGCCGATGACCCGCGCGTCGGCATGGTCAAGGAGATGACTTTCACGTTGGCGGAGCTTCTCAGCGCGCCAAAACCCCTTGGACCCGGGGAAGATTGGGCCATGCCCGACCTCGCCGGGCTCGAGGTAGTGGCCCAGCCGCACTGTCACCATTACTCTGTAATGGGATGGACTGCGGACGAGGAGCTTTTGCGCTCGGCGGGAGCCGAGCTGACTAAAGTGACGGGCTGCTGCGGTCTGGCCGGTAACTTCGGCATGGAGAAAGGACATTACGATGTATCTGTGAAGGTTGCCGACGCCCGCCTGCTGCCCGCGTTGGACAATGCGAATCCCGATGCCGTTTTCTTGGCTGACGGTTTCTCTTGCCGCACGCAGGCGGAGCAGTTGTCCGCCTCTCGGGGTATACACCTGGCTGAGCTCATCCGCGACGGAATGTCCGTTCAGCGTCGTATGTCGGACGAGAGGAGGATACCGATCCGCTCGCGATAGGCTAACCTTGTTTCATCACGCAAGTTTACATAAGGAGGTTTCGCCGATGGTGCTGTATGCCTTGGCGAACGGGCGCATCGCTCCCGCACAGGCCATTCGGCCGCGGGGGAATCTTGCCACGGAGGTTCTTGGGGCCCTTCGTGAGAGCATCCTCGACGTCGTCGACGTTCCACTTTTACCCGTGATGTGGGAAGAAAGCGATTCTGCGGGAAAACATGGGCAATCTCTCGTAGCGATCGATCAAGACGGCACCGTGGTGATGGTCAATATCCGCCAGCGCCTGACGTCGGTGGACCTTTACGAGGTCGTCAGTCGATCGGGCAGATATGCGCATACCGGGCCCGTCGACATGGCGCAGGTGTATTCGAAGGGAGCCAAAGAGTTCGGTCCGGCCTGGGAGGAGTTCCGCTCCGGCCGGCCGCCCCTGGACGGGGTGAGCCCGCGGCTTATCGTGGTGGCACTCGACATTGACGACGACGTCATCCCCGTCTTCTCAACCCTTTCCGAAAGGGTTCAGCTGCTTTCCGCCTCGATTTTCGATACGAACGGCGTCCGGCAGGTTTCCATTGAGGCGTGCCGAAAGAGGGGAGGGGCTGCAGCTGCTGATGAAGCGGGCGTGGAGTTCGTTCCAGCCCCCGACGTCGAAAGCGCCGAGGAATCGAAGCCTCGCAGGCGCGGGCGCATCCGTGACACGCAAGAATTTCAGCCTACCCTCACCATTCCGGCTACCCCCAGATTTACCGCCTTTCCCGGTCATATTGGCTCGCATGGATCTACGGGCGAGCAGGAAGTCGCCGATCCACAGCAAATGCCTATGGCCGAGCCTCAACCGGTGGATGTGCGCCCGGTCGAGGGTGAAGCGCCAGACAAGCCTGCCGGGAGGCGATCGAGGCGTTCGGCCCACAGGGAACAAAACGGCTCCGCCCAGGAAGATCCACAGGCTCAGCAGGGCGAGGGCGATCCCTTCAACCAGATGAAGATTCCCGTCATTCCTGCATGGCGAGTGAAAGAAGAAGGCGCCGACGAGACGCCCACCTACATCAGCGCCCGCTACGATCAGGAGGTCAAGCGCCCGCGCACCGAGCAGTTGCTGTGGGAGAAATCTGCCCCCAAGCGTGATGGAAAGCGCCGCCAGCCGCAGACTTTTTCGGAGACGACGGCGGCCAATGCCTCCTCCGACGCCGTGGCCCGGGCCGCCGAACGTGAACTGCTCACGCCCGCCGGCCGCCTTGTGGCCATCGCCAGTCGCACGGTCACGCCGCTGACTTTGGAAATATGGAAGAACGGAACCCCGACGCTGGCCACCTTGACCTCAACGGGCACAATTTTGTTGGGCCGTACCTCGTATCAGGATCCCTCGAAGGCGGCCGCCGAGGTTCTTGGACGAAAGGACGTCAACGGTTGGCAGCTATGGAAGACGCGGGAGGGCCGCCTGCTCGGTGAGCTGTGACTGATAGGTGGGAAGGGGCGCCTGCCTCGGTGTCTCAGCAGGCTTTGAGCGATTAGACGGGAAGAACGCCTGCTCGGCGAGCTTCGAATCGTCCTCCGGGAGCCTGCTTCAGTGTGCTTCGACTGACCTTCCGGAAGGGAGCCTCGGCGCTGCGTCAGAGTCTCGGCGCTGCGTCAGAGTCTCGGCGCTGCGCCAACTCCGGGCTGTGGCAACACTCAAGGCTGCGGCAACTAGGTGTGTGGCTCGCGCGAAAGTCGAGAATACAGCGCAATTCCCGCTGCGACGGAAACATTCAGCGATTCCACGTCCGGATTCATCGGAATGCCAAATGCGCGTTCCGCCTTGCTTTCCAATTCCGATGACACCCCGTGCCGCTCGCTTCCCAGAAGCAACGCTAGCCGTCCCTGCATGGAACGTATGCCTGCCAACGGGCAGGCGACGTCGGCTGAGAGGCTCACCAGGGTAATACTCTGAGATTCCAGGTATTCGACGGTCTCCTCCCTGCCTGCGAGCACGATGGGCAGCGCGAATGCGATTCCCCGGCTGGCTCGCACAAGCCGCCGGTCGAGGATGGAGCTTAGCCCGCTGTCAACCAGGATCAAACCGGAGGCTCCCAGAGCGTGTGCGGTGCGTGCGATGGCTCCGATGTTGCCCGCCAGGCGCACCCCGTCCAATACGACGATATCGCCGGCATCGCCGGTCAGATCCTCGAGCCTCGCCTTGCGAGGAGACCGGGCCAGCGCGAAGATGCGCGTTCTTTTCCCGGAACCAAAGAGTTCTTTTGCGACGTGGGCAGCCATTCGAAAGGTCGGTGCATGGGATTGCTGAGCGGCCGTGCGCAGGGCGTTGCTCATTTCGGCATTCTCTGTTCTGTAGAGCGCCAGCAGCTCGATTCCGTTTCGGACGGCCTGGCTAATATTCTCTTCGTCATCGATGAGAAATGTTTTGCGTGCGGCGCTTCCGGCCCGAAGTACGTCTGCCACCCTCCTGGCGTCCGGATCTCTGCCCGTGTCGATTGCTCTATCGGCTGGCACCGGATCTCTATTTGCTGGCGTCGGCAGTGTGTTGGCTAGCGTCGGCGCGTTCTCGGTGGAGTTTGTTGACGTTTCTTTGGCGGGGTGAGGGGATCTGCCGGTGGGAGGCGGAAGCGGTCGAATTCTGGCTGTCATGGCACGACGTTCGCCCATACCGTAACGTGAGGGTCAAAATACATCGGTTCTTCCTCTGTTCCTGAGGCAAGATCCACAGGCACAAAGGTCTGCATCAATGTGTCGTCTCTTTTCCTCCATCCCCGAGGGTGGATCGCTTGACGTCATGCGCATTGCCGCCACTCTTGCCCTTGGGCCCGTGCCTCTGTTCTTTCATTCACCAGGGAAAGTTCCGCCAAGTAACGGTGTGCCGCAGCCCGTAAACGAAGCATACGGATTTCAAACATTTTTATGTTATTTATTTGCAAACGAATCCATTAGTTGTGCTAACATCTTTCACAACGGTTCAGGGTGTGCGAAGCTTATCGCTTCTTAAGTTTGCAACAAAGGTATTCGACTCATTTTCGTCGGGGCTATTCGACATATCATGCATGATTCCTTTTCCAAGGCGACGTCGACAACCTTGACAACCGTGTATGCACGGTATAGTTTAATTCCTATAACCAACTACACAGAGGGAGAAGCTGTGGCTGACATTCGTATTGTGGACGCCGAGTTTTATACGTTGGTGTCCGATGCAGGTGAGCTCGTCCAAAATCCTGGGCGAGGTGACGTTGAAACCCCCGCGCGGGAGGGAGCTCGGAGCATTCCTGGCGCATCGAGCGTTTCCACTTCGGGGCGTGCCGGTGGAGCGATAGACTCCCGGTGCGGAAGGCTCATAAATGACATAGGCCAGTTTAAAGACGATGTCGAGGAGGCGATCAAAGCTATGTCGGGGACTGACCAACAGGTTGCCGCCGCCATGGACAAGATCTCGAGTCGCGTCAAGGGCTCTTCGAAGAGTACGGGCCAAAAAGGGAAGGGAGGGGCCTCTCATGGCTAATTGGTCCGATGTTGTGGAATGGCGAAGAGACGGTCTAGCCGCCCAGGAAGAGCCTATGCGCAATCGGCGTAAACAGCTGATCGATGCTTACGCTAAATTGCAGTCGATGGAGCGTCAGATCTCCTCAAAAGGAAAGACGGTGAATGCCATCGTATCGATGCTGCAACATTTTCAAACTCGAGTAAGCCGTCAAATCAACGACGTTTCGGAATTGATGATGGCCACGGCTGAGATGGCGGATGGCGTGTGGTCTATCCAAACTCAGATCACTGAGTGCAACCAAGCGGCGAAAATTCACGGACTGCGTATTAGCAAGGGTGGTCAGCTTGTATCCGAGTCGTGTCACGATGCGGATGAGTTTGAGTCTGCGGCGGACGAACTAGAGCCGATGATCATGGGGGTGTTGGCTAAGGCCGATAAAATTGACGCAGCTTATAACAAGCGGCTTACGGCTTTGGCTAATGGCTCGTATCATTCTTCGGAACGGGGCTCTTCGACGAGCCCAGGTCTGCCCGATCTTCCTCAGAAAGGATGGACCATCGGCGAAAATACCGCATGGTGGTCTAGCCTGACTGAAGAAGAAAAGAAGGCTGTTGTGCGTGCGCATCCGGGGCTGATAGGCAATCGTAACGGCATTCCCATGGAATGGCGCGACAAAGCCAACCGCGCTCGGCTGCCCGGAGAGATTGCCGCAATGAAAAAGAAAGTTGCGGAAGAAAAGGCGATTATAGAGCGCAATGAACGAGAAGGCCTGCCTTCATCGCACGAAAAATACAACCTCTACAAGAAAAAGCTTAACGATCTCGAAGAGCTCCAGAAGGTCCTCAAAAAGTACGATTCGAAGATCTCATCTGAGTCGTCTCCTGACCGGCAACGGCTCATTTACCTTGATTCGAAAACGAGTACGCGAGTTCAAGCCGGTATTGCCCTGGGCGACGTCGATCACGCGAAGAACGTTCAAATGGTCATCCCTGGCATGAACAACACTGTCGGTAACAATATGGACGGTCTGATTGGCGATGCGCAGAGGGTTAGAGACTCTACGTATGAAGAATCAAAGAAACATTCGAGTAGCGCAGGAATCCACACCAGAGGTGATATCGCTACTGTTGCGTGGATGTATCGAACGCCGCAGAATCTAGAGGTGACCACCACAGATTTGGCGGAGAAGGCCGCGCCGAAGATTGCCAGCTACATGGAGGGCGTGCAGGCTTCCCGGCAGGCAACAGGTGTCGGCAATGCCGAAATCGACGTGGGTGGGCATTCCTTTGGGTCGACGACGGCTGGAATGGCCGTTGATCGTGTGCGGGTGGGAACCGTCCATAATCTTGCGCTGTACGGGTCCCCTGGCTCAGGCGTTCAAGACGTTCGCGAGTACAATATCGACGGGAAAGCTTACGTTTCGGGCGTCAATACGAACGATAGCGTTCAGGGCATAGGTCCGGATGATTCCTTTGGGAAAAACCCGATGAAGATGCGCGGCTTCACCCATCTAGCTAATAACCCGGAAAACGATTCTGAATGCGAGACCTTTGTCTCTGAGGGTGGTGCGGCACACTTTTGTGAGAAAGGGGATACTAACTTATTTAGACGTCATTCAGAGTATCTCAATAAGGGAACGGGGAGTTTGAAGGATATTGCTCGGATCATGGGTGGTATGGAGCCGGAAGGGGAGAAGTGATGGTTGCTCGTGTCCGGTGGTTGCTTGTTCTTGCCTTGTGTCTGGGTGTGGTGTCTGGGTGCGGGGAAGACATGTCTAAGCCGGGCGCGGGCCAGTTGTTCGGCCAAGGATCGAAGGATTATTGGGATCGTCAAACAGTCGAAGAGTATCAGCGTAAAACGATTCCGGCGATCGAAGAATTTATGCGTCGTCTCCTGACAGTCAGTGGTGGCCAGTATTACACTGTTGAGGGGGTCAGTGATCTATACCTTTGTGAGACAAAGACTGATGGTCGAGAGTATCGGAGTTCATTTTATGACAGTTCAAGCCCTGTTTCTCCGGCGACGATCAAGGCTGTTGCGAAGGAAACGATTGAGAAAGCGGGATTGGAACCAGATCTACAACGTGCAGAAAGAGACAATGTGACTGGGTTCGGGTGGACTGACCCAAAAAATGGTGGGATATTCATCCTCAATTCCCATCCGACAACCGGCTTTTCTTTTCATTTCACGTCAGGTTGTCGCCCGTCGACGAGCAAGAAGGATTTTCCGCCGCCTTT
>CAUSGP010000068.1:0-10057 GCA_963531075.1 uncultured Actinomycetaceae bacterium
AATACAAGTCCGAGGGCTACGACATGTTCCAGGCCATGAACGACGGCATCAAGGAAGAGTCGGTCCGGTATCTGTTCAACTTCGAGCTGCCAAGCGAGAGGGAAGAACGTGAAGCGGCAATTGTCAGCGCCGAATCGGCCGCTCAAGCAGCCGCAGAGGCTGAGGCGGCCCAGCGTGAATTGGCTGCGGAGATGGCCGCGCAGACCGCCGCTGAGAGCACACGCAAGCGGGTTGACGCGGAGAAGACCTTGGGCATCAAAACGCCTAGGCGCTCGCGGGCTGTCTCCTATTCTTCGGCCTCCGAGGACGGCTCCGTCCAGACGACGGACGAGTCAGGCAGGGCGGTACGCCGTTCAGCGTCCAGGAGTGGCGAGGGAGCAAGCGACGGCATGAATCGGGCCCAGCGCCGCGCGGCAGCCCGTCGTCGCAAGCACTGAAGTCTGCTCCAAGTCGTTTAGCCAAGCCCGGCAGCGGAATTTTCCCGAGTGCCGGGCTTCATGGCATGGCTCTTCGGAGTTTCTTTTTAACGTAATCGAGCCTGCGGTCTTGATGGTGAATGCGGCTTAACAGTCGTCGCGGATCGCTAGAGCGCGCGGAGTGTGATCAGGCTATTTCAAGAGCGACGACCTTCCATCTGCCGCGCAGAAACTCCATGCGCAGGCAGGCCGCTCGAACGCGCTGACCGTCGTGCACAGCGGTCACGGCTTCGATGACTCGTGCTAGCGGTTTGCTCGTGAGCACCTTGAGGATGCGTGGTCTGCAGATTCTCGGGGCGCGTCCCTTGATGCGGATGGCGAGTCCGGCTCTACGCGCCACCGGGCCATAGACTTCGGGAACCAACCAGTGCCGCAGAGCCGTCGCAGGACGGTGCCCAAGAAGAACTTCGACAACGAGAATGACGATTGATCCGATCAACGACGTTCCCTTTGGGGCGTCGGGCGGCAATTCTGTGTCGAGTCGAGGACGTTCCTCATCCCAACGGATCTCCGTTGATTTCTGGGCGGCAAACGACAGCCGGTCCCACGGGCGCTCGGGAGTCGTATGAGGAAACGAATCGGCAATGGATTCCTCGGGGGCGGGGGAGGGTGTGAGCACCTGCGACGGCGGACGCCCGACGGTAATTGATTGGGGAGCCTTGGTGGCAAGAGTGCTCATTGTTCCTCCTTTGGGGCTGTGAGAATCTGGCCGGGATGGACGATATTTGGATCGGATAGGACTGCGCGGTTCGCTTCGAACCAACGCAGTGTGTGGGATGCGATCTCAGCGGAGCTGGCCCCCTCGGGAAGGTCGCGTGTGGCTATCGTCCACAGACAATCGCCTGGAAGCACGGTAATTTTTTGTTCCTGTGGATTTCGCGTGCGCGGTGAAGGCCGTTGAGGTGAGCGCGACAAAAGAGACGTATCCGACGACGCTGTACGTGGCGACGCTGCAGGCGATGAAGCTGCACTCGGTGACATTGCAGGCGATGAAGCTGTGCTTGATGAAGCTCTATCCGACGGAAGCACGTCCGGTGAAGACGGTTGCGGAGCGGGAGGGGAAGTGGAAGCTCCCCAGCCAATATCGCCAAGGTCGTCGGATTTACCCTCGGCGCGCCAGACGTACTCGGAAACGGGCGGGACTTCGGCATCGCTTCTTTTCGACGATGCTTGTGCCGATGTCGGAGATGTCTGTACTGGCGCCGATGTCTCCGTTATCTGTGTTGGCGCCGTTTGTGTAGATGTTGCCTGTGCCGGCACCGCCTGTGCTGTGAGTGGAAAAAGGCTTGTACTCACCGTGAACAGACTGATCGCCCGTCTGACCTTCGGCGAGCCAAATTTTCGAGCGAAAGCCGCACACAACGTTTTGTCTCCACGTGTAATATGGGCGAGCCCTACGTAGGAGATCGCCAGCCACGTGCAGGTGGCGGCCGCCAGGGTTGAGCAGATGGCAATTGTTGCCAATCGAAGATTGGCTTGGCTCAGTGGAGCTTGTGAGATCAGATCGGGAGCTAATCTGATCCAGGAAGCCGTTGCCGTCCAAGTGCAAGCAACGCCGCAAGATGTGTGTATTGCTGCTAAATGACGCATATTGCACCTTTTTCCTTCTTTAATCTTAGAAAGAATCACATTAGATATAAATAGTTTGCGTTGCATTTCCTTAACGGTCTACAAAGTATGCACGGTATGAAAGTCTGACTTATCAAGCTATTTTAGTTGTGTGAACGATATGTGGAAAGAAATCCTCGCCGATATTGAAAGTCGCGTCGAGGCGGAGAATCGCGAAGAAGCGATGATTGAAACGGGGGAGTTGCGACGCGGTGAGGAGTCGGTGACTACCCTTGCTGATAGATTATACGCACATGTAGGTAGAGATGTCACGTTGATTATCGCTGGTGAGCCTTTGCGTGTAAGGCTAGAAGAGTGTGCTGATAAGTGGATCGCAGGGGTGACTCAAGCCGGGCGAGTGTTGGCGCAACTTTGCGCGATTGATGCGGTCTTGAATTTGCCTGCCGCCGTCAAGGCGAGGCCCGGGGTCGCTCGCAAGCTCGGCATGACCTCGGGCCTGCGCCGTTATGCTGACGGACGGTTTATTGCATGTAGGACGCGTGAAGGGCTCCACACTGGGGTGTTAGCTCGTATAGGGCGTGATTTTATTGACGTGGACACTCCGGGTGGACGTACATGCATTAATCTGCAGGCTGTGCTTAGGGTTGACCTACAAGAATAGTTGTTGGTTGCCAGGTGATCAGTGACGGGATGACTCAATCTTTTCACGCGTGTTTGCGTAGCCGCGTGAGATGTATTCGTTGAGTCGGTCATCTTCGATGCGCCACTGCCCCCGGCCACCCACTTGGATTGCCGGGAGTTCGCCCGTCTTGATCAGCGTGCGGACCTGTCCGACGGAAACGTTTAAATATTCAGCAACATCTGCAATAGTTAGAAACTTAGCCATAGATACATTGTGACATAGTTTTAGCTCGAATGGGAGTTATCCACAATGGTGTGGATAACTTTTTCGAGGCAACTCCTCTTTTTGCGATGATAGACGCATTCGCGTACGAAAGGAAATCGAAAATGGCGACACGGTGGCGTGACCCCCGTTTGGGTGTCGGAGTTTTACTCGTAGCGCTTTCCGGGCTAGGTGGGGCTCTGGCTCTTTCTGGGCCCGAAAAAGTCCAAGTTTACCGGGCTCGTTCGGCCATCGTCCCGGGAACGGCTTTAGCGAAGGCGGATCTCGATGTCGTCGAGATCGACAAAACACTGGCCGGTCCGTACGTGGGGCCGACGTCGGCGAAGGGGTCTGTGAATTCCGTTGTTGGACGCGGTGAATTTGTGGCCAAAAGTCAAATCGGTCGACGGGGTGAGACGGGGATGCGGATGGTTGTGCCGTTGATGTCGCCTGCGCCCGCGTCTGCGGCACCCGGTGCGCAGGTCGAACTATGGCGTATTTCCAGGCGCCAAACGCAAGAAGGTCAAGCGGGGGCGTCTCTTGCTGCACCGGAGGTGCTTGTCGTTTCGGTGAGTGAGGGAGATTCGAACGCCGGAGGCAAATCGACGGCTGAAGTCGAAGTGCCTGACCAGTACGTGAGCCAGGTTTTGTCAGTATTGGGGTCAAACGATGGCTATGTGATCGTTGGGAAGGGAAAATGAGCGTCTTGCTGTGTCTTGGAGGCGCTCTCGAAGTTGAGGTCGTCCGTCATCTCTCCGAATTCTCTCCTCCCATCGATGTCGCGCGCAGGTGCGCCGATTTCGCCGAGGTCATAGCGGCCGCCGAAGCCGGCATCGGCTCTATTGCCGTCCTACACGAATGGGATTTGGAGTTTTCCGAGCGTCTTCACAGGTGTGGTGTTGTTATAGTCGGAGTTGATCAATCTGAGGATCCTAATCTCGATCCTCGCCGGCGTGGATGCGATGCCCTCGCATCACCTTTCGCCGGGGATATAGCCGGCTGCGTGCGGAGCCTCGTTGAGCTCATGGCACGCGGTGGAACGATGCACTTCGGGGCCGGTCCGGTAAATTCATTGCCTGTCGATCCTTTCGTTGGCGAGGATGGCGAGAATAAAACTGCTGGAGAAGGCGACCTCAAAGCTATTGGGGGCAGCGAGGGCGGGTATGGACAATTGATAGCCGTTTGGGGAAGTCCGGGTTCCCCGGGTAGATCCACGTTGGCTCGCGACCTTGCGTGTGTGATTGCTCAGCGCGAAAGTGTTCTGCTTGTCGATGCGGACACATATGCACCATGCCTTTCCCAGCTGCTCGGCGTGGAGAGTGAGACATCGGCGATCATAGGTGTGGCACGGAAACTGCGTCGTGGCGACGGAGGCGATGTTATGGGTGAATATGTCGAGCGCGTGCGCGGCTTTGATTTTCTCGCCGGGCTCAACAGGGGGTCGCGCTGGCGCGAGATCCCGGCGGCAGTAACCCGAGAGATGTGGAAAAGGGTGCGGTCGGGATGGCAGAACGTCGTCGTTGATTGTTCTGCCCAATACGAGCTAACCTCCGGCAATCTAGAGAGAAATGCGGTTACGCAGTCCATTCTCGAATATGCGGATGTCATCCTTTGTGTCGGGCAGGCCAGCCCGGTGGGAATCAGACGCATGTTGGCTTTCGCCGAAGAGTACGAGCGGTCGGGAGGCGCTCGCCCTCTCCCGGTGATCTCGAAGGCGCCGCCTTCCCTGTCGAATGCGCGAGCCGACATCGCGGCGGTGCTCAAAGAGCGAGGGATGGCGGATGTGGAGTGGATTCGCTCTTGCCCCGGAGAATACGCAAAAGCCGAGTTTCTTGGCGTTCCGCTCGTGGCAGCTTCTCCGAGATGCGCTGCCGCCCGAGACGTAGCCGCTTTGGCCGAACGGCTGCTGGAGAAAACGGCCTGAATCGGTAGGAGAAGTTGTCCGACTGGGTGGAAAAGAAGCGGCCCGAATCAGTGGCTGGCAAGGGCCGCACTTGGTCTATAAGGGGCAGGAGAAGCAGAGCCGGCACACAAGGAGGCAAAGAAAACGATCGATCTGGTGTGAAAAAGGTTGTGCTTCGGTTGTGTTTCAGCTATCTAGAGTTGGGACATCTCGGGGCCGCCACCAGGCATTGTTCATCGAACGTCAGAAGAAATAACGTCAGATGAAGAAACGCCGTATGTGGGGTCTTCACGTCATTATTCGTTATGTGTCGTTAGTATGGCGCCGTGAGAATCTATATTCCTGCGACGGGCGCGGATGTCGGGCGAGAGGCGCTTTTGCCTCGAACCGTGCACGCCGTGACCGACGAGTTGCGGGAGGCGCTTCCGGGTGACGTCGAGGAAGTGCTCGAAGCTGTCGCTATGAACGCCGCGACCGACGAGTCGCTTCGTGTGCTAGCCGCTTTGGCCGCGAGCGGCGAGACCGTATACCCGCTGAGAGTCGTCATAGCTGCGGACGTCGTCGAAAGAAAGGTGACACCCGCAGAGGGAGAAGACGATCTTCCCACCGCTCTGCGGCTCATCGAAGCGGTCAATTGGGATGATGTGGTCTCTTTTCACGTTGACGACGCGAAGGTTGCCGACGACGTCGTCCTCGCGATTGGCGGTGACGAGCATGCCCAGGAAAGGGTGACTGAGGAAGATCTCATGTGGTTCGACGTCGAAGAGCGTGGGGATCTGATCGAGTATTTCGGTTGAGAGACGAGCTCCATAACCTGAGAGGAGCCGTCATTATTCGCCGATGCACTCGCGCTATGGACCAAAAAATCCATGGCCGTACCGTTATGAGCTTGTGGCGGTATGAGCCTTATCGATATGAGCCCAAATGCCACACGCTGAGATCTCGGGCCTCTGCGTTTCCTCCCGTTGCGAAAAGTGAGATTTTCTTCGCGTCGGCTTGCGGATATACCGTTTCGGTCATGACCAATTTCCCGTTATCGGCGAATACTTCTACCGACGAGGAATCCACGATGATCCGCAGGTGGACCAGCCCGTCTTTGCCCGGTTTGAAATCCGCTGTACTTCGCCCGGCGAATGCGGGAGAGAACCCGGCTTCGCCGGAGTTCGAACGATCGACGAAAATCTGTTGCTTTGCCGCGTCATAACCGATCTTCGTTCCGGTGGTCTTGCCCGGGGTGTCTTTCTTTTCCCCTTCGAGGACGGAGATTCCGCTCTCTTTGGCTTTCTGGGGGTCGAGAGTGAGGGAAATGTCGAGAGACTTTCCAGAAGCCTCATCGTCGAGCGGCGTGCTCCCTTGGCCGATCGTTATGTCGCTCTTCTTAAACTCACTGCCGGTTCGCAGAGATTCGAGCTCCGAAACCGGGGAGAAGACGAGACGTTCTTTTCCGTTGACCTTGCGCAATTTGAGCTCGCGTACGGTGCTCATGGCTGAGCGCCAAGTTTTGGTGGGCACATCTTTTGCGTACGTCCAATTCGACATCCAGCCGATTGCGTAGCGCTTGTCACCGGGCGCGCCTTCCCACGTGACGGACGCATAATAATCGTGTCCGTAATCGACTTTGGGGACCGTTTCGTTGAAAGCGGCCGTGTCTGAAAGAACGATTTGGTCCACCATGATGTGGCCCCAATGATTTGACGTGTTCTTGTCTTCGATGACGATGCGGGCTTTCTTGCCCCGCCATTTTTTCAGATCCAAACTCTGCCAGAACATCGTTTTGCTGTCGTTGCCCGTGGCGGTGGCGACGACTTTGCCCTCAACGACTACGTTGACCGATGTGTGCTGTGAACCAGCGACAGCACTGTATGGATGGCTTCCTCCTGCGATGAGCATGTTGAGGTGGTTCGCGCTCACGGTGAATTCGGGAGATGTGAGAGTTCCCGTATTGGAATCCGCCGAGCCAAAGCTGTCGACATATCCTGAGCCCATGTGCCCTGGAACGTCGCCTTTGGACGCCGGTCGGTTTCCGAAAGACGAACCCGTCGTCGTCCACGAACCATAGGTGTCTTGGTCGAAAGACGCCAGCTCCTTGCCCTCTTTTCCTTTGTAGGAACCGGAGGAGTCGGCTTTGAACGTTCTGCCGTTCCACTCGCCCACGAAGTACTGGGCGGAGGGGGATGTGTTGACGGTGAGCACCCACCGTGTTTTGCCGTTGTCGCCTTCGACCTTCATAGGGAAGAAGTCGGGGCATTCCCAAGCGGTCGAAACGTCGCCGACGGGGCCGAACTCGGATTTAAACGTCCAATCTTTAAGGTTAGGTGAGGTGTAGAAAGCGACCTTGTGCTCATCGGACTTGGCTATGACCATCGTCCATTGTTTGGCTTCTTTGTCCCAGAAGACTTTGGGGTCGCGAAAGCTCTTCGATCCGATATCGAGCACCGGGGCGCCGCCGTTGTGGAGAGTCCACGTCTTCCCATCGTCTGTGGAGTAGGCGAGGGATTGGGATTGGATACCGGTGGCTACGTCGTTGCGAGTCCACACGGCGACCATCGGAGGATTGCCGGGTGTTCCAAAGCCAGATGTGTTGTGCGTGTCGACAACGGCGGAGCCAGAGAAGACGTTGTACTGATCGGTTCCCGATATGGCGACGGTCCGCTCTTTCCAGTGCACAAGGTCCTTGGAGGTCGCATGCCCCCACGACATGTTCTGCGAGTCGGATCCTTTCGGGTTGTACTGATAGAAGAGGTGGTACTCACCCTTGTGATAGACGAGCCCGTTGGGGTCGTTCATCCAGTTCTTCTCGGGCGTGTAATGGGTTACGGGACGCCACGGGTCGCTCTCATTGACGGGAGGCGACGTTACCGACGATGCCGCAGGCGTGCTGCTGTGGCTGGTAGCCGTGGCGCTTGGCGACTCGGATGCGACGGCAGGCGAAGGCTGCGATGGAGCCTTCGACGTGTAAGCACCGCTGTGATGCCCCTGAGAAGATGGCGAGGCAGAATCGGAATTGCCCTCGTTTTGGAAACATGCCGTGGCGGAGAGCGGGAGCAAAAAGGCGGCCGCGAAGGACAATGCAGCGCGCGGTTCTTTTTTGAATGATTTCACAACTCGTTCTTCCCAGGTAGTTGTAATGGATATTTCTACATTAGTACTCGCGGAGGGATTGGGAAAGAAGAAACATTGGGGAGAAGGCACAATTTCTTGCTGCGCGACCGCGGACTCGTGGGCGAGGGGAGCTGCCTCCTGTCAGTCGATTTGCCCTGACGGGGTGACATTGCCGGTGGAAATGAGCCGATTGCCTTGCAAAAAACGATAGGAAGATTGGGTGCGGCGGTGAGCTTCGCCTGCGACGAGGCGATCGCCGAGGACGAAAAGACGGGTGCCGTTGATTGAAGGTGCTAATGGACACGATGTTGCCTTGATGTCTTTTCGCGGATGGCGGGCGCCGACAGTCGCCATGCCGTAAGTGACCGGATGGGATCGGAAGTATTGAGCTTCTTGCCAGCCGAGGGTGGGGACGGGCGCGCTGGGCACGCCGTAAACGGCCGGACGGGCTGCACCCGCTGGGGCGCAAACGATCGTACTCAGCAGCGGACCTCCAAGCGCGAGGACCCGTCGCCCAGGGGATGAACCGTTATCTGCTCGGCGATTATCTTCTTCAACTCCGATACGTGGCTGACGAGGCCGACCGCACGCCCGTCTTCGGCGAGATCCGCCAATGCCGCCATGACGAGGTCGAGGGTGCTGTCGTCCAGCGAACCGAAGCCTTCGTCAATGATGAGCGTTTCCAACGTGATTCCACCGTTTTCAGCACGGACGACGTCGGCGAGGGCAAGCGCCAAGGCGAGCGACACGTAGAACGTTTCGCCGCCCGACAGGCTACGGGGCGAACGCTTGGCTGCGCCGTCTATCTCGCCGTCGCGATCGATGACGATCAAACCGAGCCCCGTTTTGATCTCGCGCGAGCCGCGTTCCTTCTCGTCGCTGCGAGCAAGCTGATATCGTCCGAGCGAGATGCCTGCGAGGCGTTCGTTTGCTCGATCGAGGATCTGCTCGAACCTGTGGCGGACGACGAATGTCGCCAGCGGGATGCGGGTGATCGAATCGCTGCCGGCATTGGCGAGGTTGGCCAGCCGGAGGATGGGGCTGGCTGCGTCGCGCAGTTGAGCCCATACGGCCTCCCGATCGGAAAGGATCGCGAGTTGCGAGCGTCCATTCGAGCTTCGCTCTTGCGCGAGGTCGGCCTGCCGTTGTGCTTTCCGCGCAACCTCGGCACTTTCTCGCGCAAGATGGGCGGTTCCTTCGACGTCGGGATTTTCCTGACCAGTCAGATTTGCGATTTCGGGAGCCGCGAGATCGCGAGCGACGTCGTGGGAGGCCTGCCTGTGCTCGGCAACCCGCGCTTTCGCCGACTCGACGGCGTCGGGCGGCATGAGCGCCTCGCGGGCAGATGCCAGTGCCGTGAATCCCGCCTCGGATAGTGCGTCGCGCAGCTCGCTCTCACGCGCTTCGAGCTGCTGACGCGCCGAAAGCAGTTCTCTGACGGCTTCAACTGCACGGCGCTGCTCGGATGTCCTTTCAATGTGGGACGTCAACCGTTCCGATATTGTTTCGTACCCGGCCAGTTCGGGCTCGATTCTTGTGTGTGCGAGCTCGATGGCAGAGTCGAGACCGGCCAATCTTTCCTGGGCTGCGGCTTGTTCCTTTTGCGCTTGCGTAAGGGAAGTTACAGCGATATCCAAGCGCCGACGTAGCTCTTTCAGGTTGCGTCGGGTAGCCGCAGCTGCGGTTCTGGCGTCAAGAGCCGCTTTGAGCGCCGTCTTCGCCGCGTCGAGATCCGATACAACCGAGTCCCGCGTGAGATCGGTAAGCTCTCTTTCCACCGTGGTGAGCGCCGCAGCCGCCGTGGCAGCGCGCTTTTCGGCCTCGCTGAGCCTTCTGCGAGCGGCCGTAGCCTCGTTTTCAGCCGCTTCGACATCATCGTGGGTGGCTTTAACGTCCGACGGCGGTGCGGGGGAAGGATGCTCGGGAGAACCGCATACCGGGCAGGCCTTTCCCGGCGCCAGCTTGCCCGCCATAATAGCGGACATGGAAGCCGTCCACGTGCGGGTCTTTTCGTCGCGCAACAGACGGGCTCGTTCGAAGGCGGATTCCGCTTCTTCCATCGATTTCTTGGCCTGGTCGGTGGAGTTGCGCACGCGTTAGAGTTCGGAGAATCCCCCCAGCGCG
>CAUSGP010000069.1:0-9824 GCA_963531075.1 uncultured Actinomycetaceae bacterium
TTTTGCTTGGGTTTGGGCAAGGTGATGAAGACGGTGGCCCCGAGGATGGCGGTCAGGTTCATATAGAGCCTGCGATTATCGCGCGCAAGATTACATCCTTCGGTGACTTTATCGCGCGCTTTTCTTTCTTCCAATCGATGCTCATCAATGTCGTTGTTTCTGCGGAACTCATCCATGGCCTCGGTGTCATAGATGTCAAAAAAACCAAGTTCGCTGTAGTGCTCACCTAGATAGTCCCATCCTACGGCGCGACACGGAATGTCGCTATCGCCCACGGCTATGGTGGGTCCGCTGAGGAAGAGCCATCGGAGAGTGAAAGCGGTGACGAGGGCGACGAGGATGCGGAGGATAATGAATGTTTTTTTCGTCATTGGTGTGTCCAAATGTTTAAGCGTGGATAATGGATAATTGGTTTGTCAGTCGCGTTTCTGCCAAGGGTCTGGCCCCTCGTTGTGATTGACCCTGCCTGCCATTGAGTCCAGGGCTGCCTTTGTTGCTGAATCTTCCTGCTGTATGTACTCGATGGCGAGTTCGAAATCTTTAAAAGCATTTTCGGTCTCTTCGATTAGTCTGCAGATGAGATCGTAAAGGAGCCATTTGAAATCGTGGAATTTCGAGGAAGGTCCATAAATAGTTCTCCCTATTCCCTCGGGACGCGTGACACACGGAGTCATGTCTATGCCATCGATTGCAGGCCACACCTTATTGAGCTCTTCGAGGATAACTGGCTTGGACAGCTGCGAGATGCTATCTATGCGGCTCTGGTTGATGTTTAGCTTTTCCGATGGATTGACATCTGATGACTTAATAGCCGCAAGTTTAAGGTCGTAGGCCTCCTTTTTCTTATGCATCTCGCCCATATTGTGGATGAGATTGTCATTCACAGCATTCTCCGATTTTCTTATATTCGTATTTGTTCGTTCCAAAGCGGAGGATAGCGCAGCGATGCCATCGTCATAAGTCGCCGCTTCCTCATTAATGTCCTTATCGGTATCGAAATCGCTGGCTTGGAGGGCTTGGAGGCCAAGACCGAGTGTCTGCGAGGTTGTGGCGGCTACTACATTGCCGGAAAAGAGTAGGAAGCCGTCTACTGCAAGCTTACTGATTTCTAAGAACGTTTTGATATTACCGGTTTCTTGTTTGGCAATACTGTCGAAAAGACTAATCCCTTCTAGCACAATTTCGACGGCCGATTCGCGCGCCTTTGCGAAGATCCCCTGCTCGGATCCCAAGGCTGCACCCCAGTGGATGGTTGCCATTGACAGGTTACCGATTATGTGCTGGAGATTTTCGATCACCTTGGACTTGAAGGTTGCGATCGTGTTGCCATACATTTGCACGAGCTCGTCATGTATCGAACTGAGTTTAATCTGGATCAGCCCGCCTGCCGTTCCCTGCCCCTTCGAACTCAACGGTCCTGTCGAGAGTGGTGAGATGGCGCGCCTGCAGTCGCGCATCACTTGGTCGATCAAGTCTGGGTCGGGAAGCTTGGTCCAGGGTTTGACGATCGCGTCGATTTCCTCGCGCACCTGATCGAAAGCCGTTGTGTAGTCATTCTCGGTTATGGAAACAGGTCCGTAGGGGTTGGACGTCGACTCTTTGCCTTTTCCTCCGCCTTTGCCGTCGCTTCCTGGCCGGGAGATCGTTTCCGACCCATTGGGGAACGTTATCTGGTATGAGGAATTATCGTAAGAGAATGAAACGAGAAAACCTGTGTCCGCTATTTTTTCTCTCACGTATGCATCAATCGCGGACTGTTTGAGCAGGCCGATGAGGTAGGGGAGATCTTCGTAGGTAGCTCCTTGTTTTATCTTTCCGAATTCTCGGGCGGCTTGCCTCAGTGCTCCACGAACTTCGCCGCTCTTGTTGTGGTGATTGCTGGAGGTCATTTCATGTCTCCCGTGTTGGCTTATTGCTTGGTACTTTGATTGTCTTTAACTTGGATGAATTTTGACGTGGACGCCGCTATGCGATTATGTGGCGCTAATATTTTTGAAATACTCGATTACGCAACTCTGCAACGTGAAAGAACTGCGCGAGGAGTACTTCAAAGATGTGACGTGTTTTTAATTTGATAGTTTGATCCTAGGATGAAGTGCGAAAAGGTGCAAGCGTTTTGTGAAAAAGTGATGTAGGACACTGTAACTGTGTTCATCTTTGAAGTTTGCTCCCTCCGATTGGCAGCGCTGCTAAGTCATTTCCGCACCGAGCTTCACTCACGTTTATGTTCAAAACTCCGCGAATAGTAAGGATTTTGTGGCGTGAGAGGTCGCGCTCCCGTGTGGCCTTCGCTCTCAACTTGCGCGAGCCGATTAATGGTAGCTTTGACATGTGCCATGTCAATGGGCGGGCGCATTCGAAGTGCCGATGAGGCAAACGCCATTGTTGGCGTGCCGGGCGGCGGTATTGGGCAGGGTGGATAAAGCAGTATTGGCCCAGGAGAAGTGTCCTCGGCCTGGGTGAAATGCCGTCGGCTAAGGTGGTGGAAGCGGGGGTTTCGAGGTCTCCGCGGGTGGATGTGCGGTTACACTGAGCCCGTGCAAGAAGTTCGCGTCGTCACGCCCTCTAAAGTGAATCTCGCCCTTAGGGTTGGAGCGCTCCGCCCCGATGGTTTTCATCCGCTCGATACGGTTTTCGAGGCCCTTGATCTTCACGACGAGGTGATCGTTCGCGGGAGTGACTCCTTGACGTTGCGCATCGAGGGGGAAGGCGCCAATGTTCTTCCTGTCGATTCGGCGAATCTGGCGATCCGCGCAGCACAAGCGCTACGGGACGAGGCCGACGCCCCACGCTTGGGGGCGGAGATGACGATCCGAAAGGCGATACCGGTTGCTGGAGGGATGGCCGGAGGGTCTTCCGACGCGGCTGGAGCTCTGGTCGCACTCAATGCGCTATGGGGGCTCGGTTTATCGAGTGCCGACCTTCAGCGCATCGGTTCTCGTCTGGGATCAGACGTTCCCTTCTGCCTAATGTGCGGAATCGCGCACGGGACGGGGCGCGGGGAAATCTTGACTCCGGTCTATCCCGGTGGTGAACATGCCTGGGTTCTGTTGACCAATCCCGTTGGGCTTTCCACCCCGGCCGTTTTCCGAGAGTTCGATCGTCTCGAGCCCCGTCGCCTTGCAGATGCGGCGAGCACGGGAGAGCCGGCGTCGACGCACGAGCTTCGCGAAGCCGTCACACGCGGGGATCTGCCTGCGATGGCCTCCCTCATGGCCAACGACCTCCAAACCGCCGCCTTCTCGCTGCGGCCCGATCTCGCCGAGGTCGTCGAGCGCGCGGATCGGCTGGGTGCGACGCCCATTCTTTCCGGGTCGGGGCCCACTGTCGCCCTCCTCGCATCTAATGCTGCTCAGGCTGATCGTCTTGCCTTGCGTGCCGCCCTCGAGTGGCCCGGTCTCGGGGTGGTCCGCGCAGGCGGTCCGGCTGCGGGGACCCACGTTGCGGAGGTGAAGTGATGGCCCATCTTCTTGGCGCGCAGGCGGTTGGCCTGGAGTACCCCAACACGGTGGTTCTCGATTCGGTTACTCTTGGGATCGGCGAAGGGGACAGAATAGGCGTCGTCGGGCGCAATGGCGATGGCAAATCTTCGCTCCTTCGAATCTTGGCCGGAAAGCTCAAGCCTTCTTCCGGTATCGTGACCCGCCGCAGTGGCTTACGAATCGGCGTGCTCGATCAAGGCGATACGCTCGAAGAAGAAGCAACGGTCGGGTTCTCGCTGGTTGCGGATGCGGCCGAACACGAGTGGGCTGCCGATCCTCGCACAAGGGATGTCATCGCGGGGCTGGTCAGTGACCTTGATTGGGACGTTAAAGTGGGTACGCTGTCGGGTGGTCAGCGCCGGCGTCTCGCCCTCGCCGCGCTATTGATCGGGGACTGGGACGTTCTCATGCTTGACGAGCCGACCAACCATCTTGACGTTGAAGGGGTCACGTGGTTGGCTCGCCACTTGAAAAACCGTTGGGCTAAGAACTCTGGCGGCCTGCTCGTCATCACCCACGATCGCTGGTTCCTCGACGAAGTTGCTGCATCCACGTGGGAAGTGCACGACGGCGTCGTTGAACCCTTCGACGGGGGATACGCTGCATACGTTCTCCAGCGGGTGGAACGTGACCGTATCGCTGCCGCCACCGAAGCCAAACGCCAGAATCTTATGCGAAAGGAATTGGCGTGGCTGCGGCGAGGAGCGCCAGCTCGAACCAGTAAGCCGCGTTTCCGCATTGAGGCCGCCAATCGGCTCATCGCCAACGTCCCGCCGGTTCGCGATTCCATTGAGCTTAAGCGAATGGCGGTTTCGAGGTTGGGAAAGGACGTCGTCGATCTGGAAAACGTTGATGTGGCATACGGTGATCGCAAGGTGCTGCGCGAGGTTACGTGGAGAATCGCTCCCGGGGAGCGCACGGCCATTCTCGGCGCCAATGGCGCCGGAAAGTCGACTCTCTTGGGGCTTGTCGCCGGTTCCGTCACTCCGACGTCGGGCAGGGTTAAACGGGGCAAGACGGTGCGTATTGGTCTTCTCGATCAGCAGTTTTCCGCCCTTAAGGAGGTTGGCGAGGATCTGGTCAGGCAGGTCCTTGCTCGATGCAAGACCTCGTACACGTTAGGGGACAAGGAGCTGACGCCCGCGCAGCTTCTTGAACGTCTGGGTTTTGCTCGCGATCATCTTTCGTCGCGCGTCGTGGATCTTTCCGGCGGCCAGAAGCGCCGCCTGCACCTGCTCCTTGTCCTGCTTTCGGAGCCGAATGTTCTTATTCTCGACGAGCCTTCAAACGACGTCGACACCGATATGCTCGCCGCTATGGAAGATGTTCTGGATTCGTGGCCCGGAACGCTTCTTGTCATCTCTCACGACCGTTACCTCGTCGAGCGCTTGACGGATCAGCAGTACGCGATCCTTGACGGGCGGTTGCGCCACCTTCCGGGTGGAGTCGACGAATATCTCGCTTTAGAGTCCGACGTCGCAACGAAATCCGGTGTTCTAACGAAAACGGGCGCTGCTGGCGTTAAGGGCGCCGCTGGGATGAAAGGCGCTGCAGCGACGGCCCACGCCTCCAAGGGGAAAGAAATCGCTGAGAAGGTTGGGGCAATTGGGAGGGCGGATGCAGCGATAGGCACCGAAGTTGTGCGGGGCGGCGGCGCTGCAGCCGCTAATAGCCTCGGGTCGCAAGACGGCCGTGGGCGAACGGCCGGGCCGGGCAGCCCGCGGCTCTCAGGTGCTGAACGTCGTGCGGTGGAAAAAGAGATTGGTTCGATTGACCGGCGGCTTGCGAAGCTCGCTCGAAAAATCGAAGCGGTGCAAGTGCGTATGGCCGAATACGATCAGAGCGACTACGTCGGCTTGCAGAAGCAGACGGACGAGCTGCGCGCACTCGAGTCAGAAGTTGCACAGCTCGAGGATCAGTGGCTGGAACTTGGGGAGAGGCTTGAGTGAGTGGTGAGAAGCCCGATGGCTTCGACGCCCATTCGTTTCCGCTGAGAAAGTTCTTGAGAAACATTATGAGTATGTTTCTCAATAGATAAACATCTTGCAAAATGTTTATACGTTTGCGAGAATGGATGCGTGAGTGAAGACGATGTTCTCAACGCCACTGCCCGCATTTTTCGGGTTCTGGGCAACGAATCTCGTCTGCGTCTTCTGATCCTGCTTGGAGAGGAAGATAGGTCGGTTTCTGCCCTCGCCAAAGCGGCGGGCATGAGCCAACCGCTCGCATCGCAACAACTACGGACGTTGCGCGATGCCGGACTTCTAGACGCGGACCGCCGCGGGAAGGAAGTCATCTACCGGATATCCGATCACCACATCGAACATGTGGTTCGCGATGCCATCGCGCACGCCCGGGAACACGACTGAAAGGAAGAATGATGAGCACCACCGATCCTCATGCTCACCACACTGTTGCTGAGCATGCTCACGGGGAGGGCTGCGGTCATGAGGCCGTTCAGCACGGCGACCATGTTGATTATGTCCATGACGGGCACCGCCACGCCCTTCATGGCGATCACTACGACGATCATCAAAACGTCGCAGAACATACGTCAGCTGAGCATGCTCACGGGGAGGGCTGCGGTCATGAGGCCGTTCAGCACGGCGACCATGTTGATTATGTCCATGACGGGCACCGCCACGCCCCGCACGGTGAGCATTACGACGAACACTGAGCCTGTTGCAATTCAGGCGGTAGATCGAGACTCTGATGCGCTCGCGGTCGCACTCACCCTTGCGGCCGAACTCAGGTGAAGGGTCCACGAAACCATTCGTGGACCCTTCACCTTTCTCGTGCGATCATCGTGATCTCTGCGATGATCAATCTGCTTCCGTCTCTGCGCTGTGCGTAAGGCAGGCTGGAAACTCCGAGGAGTTATTCGTCTAGTTCGAGCCTCGCAGGGCCTTGACGATCTTGACCCGTTCGCCGGTGCGCAGAATCGAATTCTCGTAGATCTTCCCCGCGAGTGCGGCGAGGAGAGGGATAAAGGCGATGTTTATGGCGAAAGCGACCAGCTGCTGCCAGACGGGTACGCCTCCGAGCGCCGTCCGCATGATCATGGTCGGCGGAGAGAAGAATGGAATGAACGACATAACCTCGCTAGCCGTCGAATCCGGTTGGCTCGGGACGTAAAACATAGCCGCGTATATGGGTATCATCATCCCGAAGATAATGGGCGTTTGTACTCCGCTGAGGTCTTCTTGACGCGATACGGTCGAAGCCAAAGCTCCCATGAGCCCTGAAGCCGTCAGATAGCCGACGATGATCCACGCGAGGAACGTCGGCAAGAACATCCAGACTCCGAGCTTTCCAAGCGTTCCGAGATCGGGCAGCAGCCCTGCCAAGCCAAGTCCTCCGATGATTCCGACCATATAGGCGGCGAAGACCACGAGCATTCCCGTGCCGATGCCAAGGATTTTTCCAAGCAGGAGGACACGCGGTTTGACCGTGGTAAGAAGGATTTCCACCACTCGGCTGGCCTTCTCTTCGACGACGCCGGCCGAGAGAACGCCGATGCCGGTGAAGATCATGACCATCAGGAGGAAGGTGCAGAAATAGCCCATCGCGAAGCCGAAGGGATTGCCGTCCGCACCGTTTCCCGTGACTTCTGGGGGTGTGGTGTCGATGTCGTTCTTTCTGAGGAAGTATCCTCCGATCGCCCCGCCGATGAACATGAGGGCCACGACGATGCTGGTGGAAACCTGTATGGCCTTCGAACCCAGAAGCCTCGTGAATTCGCGTTTGAAGATAAGAGAAAGAATCATCAGGCTGCGTCCTTCCTGCGGCCGAACAGGTCTCGTCGGCCTTTTTGCGTGGGTTTCTCGGGTTGTGCGGCGACCACCACGTCCTTGAACAGATCGGCGAGGTGGGGGCGCCGGGGTGCGAATTCGTGGACCGGCCCGGCCGACAGTGCGGCTCGGAGCAACGCCTGATCATCGATTCCTTCAGCATCAACAATCACGCGGGTCAATCCGTTTGCGCTAGGGGCGTCGGACGTTCCCGCGAGGGGATCTGGGTGTGGCTTCGCCCCAACCGCGGCCAGTGCGGAGGCTACCGCGTCGGGGCTCGCGGAAATGGCTAGAGCGATTTCGGGCTTTCCCCGGCTACGCAGTTCGTGAATCGTCCCTTCGGCAACCATGGAACCGCGCGAGATAATACCGACTCGGTCGCACAGCCGTTCAACGAGGTCGAGTTGGTGGGAAGAGAAGATAACGGGCACGCCATCTTTTGCCTTGTCCTTGAGCACTTGGCTCATGACCTCAACGGCAACCGGATCGAGGCCTGAAAAAGGCTCGTCAAGCACCAGGATGATCGGGTCGTGGACGAGGGCCGCGGCCAGTTGGACGCGCTGCTGGTTGCCCAGAGAGAGCTTTTGGACATTGTCGCCTCGCCTACTGGCGACTTCCAGCCGCTCGGTCCACATTTCCATGGCCCGGTAGGCAGCCGCTTTGTCCAACCCGTGGAGCCGGGCGAAGTATTCGAGCTGCTTTCCCACTTCCATTTTTGGGTAAAGCCCGCGCTCTTCGGGCATATACCCAATTTGGCGCCGAATGGCGTCGTCCAGCTTCTTGCCCTTCCATGAAACTTGGCCCGAATCCGTGGAGAGAACTCCTAGCATGATTCGCATCGCCGTTGTCTTCCCGGCGCCGTTCGATCCGACAAAACCGAAGATCTCGCCCGGAGCTACCTTGAAACCCAGGTTGTCCAAGGCCTGCAAGTTCCCGAAAGATTTACTGAGATCCTGTATATGGAGCATGCCCCATGTTTATCACACCTTCACACGCCCATGAGCGGAGAAGAGGTTGCGTTTTCAGACGAATGCCTTGGTAGAGGATTTAATGAAAATATGGGAGCGTGAGAAGAACGAGATGAACGTCCATTGACGGCCCGCGGGGGCTGTTATCAATGGACGCCAAACTCTACCCAACTCGGTCTTCCGTCCGCATTTCAGCGCGTGATGAGTTGCGGATCCTTTTCCATGCCTCGCAGACCGAGATAGAGCAAATTCGTTACCTGAGCGGCAACTTGTGTTTTGTCAACGTGCATATTTTCACTCCACCACTGGCCGATCTGACCGACGCCGCCTGCGAGAATCTGCCCGTAGACGGGAGCCGACGCGGGGTCGAGCCCCTGCTTGTCCAAGAGCGGGGCGAGGAAAACGGTGACTTGATCGGCGATGTCCGCCATGACGGTTTCGAAGGTCTCGCTTCTGACGGCTGCGGGCGATTGATGGGCAAGCAGATGGAATCCGTCGGAATTTTCTTCGATGAAATCGAGGAGGGTGACAACGATTCCCTCCAGAACTGCTCGGGCACTCTTTTCAGGCCGCATCTGCGAGCGGAGGATGTCTGAAAGGGCTTTGACTTCGCGGTCCACAATGACCTGATAGAGCCCCTCCTTGCCTCCGAAATGCTCGTATACGATTGGTTTGGAGACGCCTGCCGCGCTCGCGATCTCTTCGACGGAAACGGCATCATAGCCTCGGGTTCCGAAAAGCTGGCGGGCTACGCGGATTAGCTGCTCACGGCGCTCAGCGCGGGACATCCGCACGCGCCGGGGTGACGGAGAAGAATTTGCGCTCATGCATCAAGTATTGCAGCAAAAGCCTCTATTTACTTCAGTCTGAAGGAGGATGTCTACCCATTGAACATCCACTCGAGCGTGGAAAAGATGGTCTGACCGTAAGAAGCGAGTGTGTTTTCTACGTTTCCGCAGACGCTTCGTCCCGACGTCGATGCGCGGCATTTCGGGCGTTGCTCGGGGTTGGACGTCGGGGCGCCGCGGGGGCGGGAAAACGGCCTCAACCCTACTGTGGAGAAAAAGTGCTACAACGTGTCATTCGAGGGAAAATGCGCGTCTTCGCTTCCGGTGAACGCAGCGGACGTTTTTTGTGCGAACTTTCACGTCTTTCGTGTTATCGACAAAAGGATCCAGCTTCCCAACGGCGTGCTCGCTCTCGTCTCGCTGCTTTCGGGCCATCGGGAAGATGGTTTGGCTCTTGCCGTCACTGGGCAATCGTCTTCACCGGGTAATCGAGTCCTAGTGGTGCTTCCGGATTGTGGCTTACCTCCCGAATTCGACTCGTCTTGCCTACCTGGTGCTGTCGGTTTGCCAAACGTCCTCCGTTGACTCTGTGCCTCGTGCCTATCCGGTGGACTCGGCTATTCGGTTCATTTGTAATCGTTTACACGGCTTGGCTCGCGGAATAGCTCACGCAGCCCGGCTCTTCGGTGAGCTGTTTCATGCGTCTACATATGCGATTCCATTAGGAGGATGGCTCGACGCGCCTGTACAATCAACCGGGTGATCCGCCCTGGTGTATTGGCAGCACAGAGGTCT
>CAUSGP010000070.1:0-9733 GCA_963531075.1 uncultured Actinomycetaceae bacterium
AGCCCCTCGCCGAATCGGACAGCCCTGGCTTCGCGGCGGCCCTCTGCCCTTCCGCAACCGTCAAGCTCATGGGCCTCGAATCGCTTTCCGACGACGTCGCCGACAATCCCGGAGCGATCACCCGTTTCATCATGGTGGGCCTTCCCGGGCGGCAGCCTGAAAGAACGGGGGCGGACAAAACGACGCTGCTCGTCCAACTCCCGCACGACGAGGCCGGCGCGCTGCTGAGTATGCTCGAACAGTTCAGCGCTCGCGGCATCAACCTCTCACGGATCGAGTCGCGGCCGATCGGCGATTCGCTGGGCCGCTACGCATTCTCGATCGACGCCGAAGGCCACCTGTGCGACGAACGCATCCAAGCGGTTCTCATCGGCTTACATCGCGTATGCCCGCAGGTCATCTTCCTCGGCTCCTACCCTTCGGCCAGCGGCGAGAAGATCAGGCCGCGCCCCGGAACATCCGACGCCGATTTTCGGGCCGGCCGCGAGTTCGTCGAGAGACTGCTGGCCGGGCACAGATAAACAGATAAGCGAATTCATCCCAACCGCCAATTCCCTCACAACACGTGGACGGTGAGCGCCCACCGCTCGATTTCTGCGGTGACGTTGGAGGCGTAACCGAGGGTGTCGCCGTCGGCCTCAACGAATTCCGGCTCTTCGGTGGCAACGGTGACCGAACGCATACGCCGCCAATCGATGGACCCCACCGATGGCAGCACTTTCTTGCGCACACCGATCCCGTGGAGTCCCATCCTGCGTATGACATCACCCCAACCGAAGATCCATCCCTTCGTATCGACAAGCACCAAATCGAGCCAACCGTCATCGATGCGGGCATCGGGAGCCAGCACGAAGCCCGCGGGAAGGCGTGTGCAGTTAGCGAAGAGTATCGATCTCGCCTCTACGTCGAAACCGTTGGTCGCGTCGCCGGCAACCACCGTCGCTTTCACCCGCGAGCGCCTCATGAACTTGAAACCGGAGACCAGGTAGGCGCCCCACCCCATCGAATGCTTGAGTCCGTGGTCGGCGTCGTTCATGACATCGGCGTCGAATCCCATTCCGGCGATGACAAGGAAGGGCTCTCGCCCGGCGAAAGGCTTGGCGCTCGGGTCGATTCGGGCGATACGTTCAAGTTGTTCTTCGGTTGGTTCCGGTGCGCTGATTCTGCCGACGTCGATGCGGCGAGGCCTGCCCGTGAGCGCCACGGTGGCGAGGTCGCTCAGGGGCGAACTGAGAGGCAAGTTGAGATTGCGTGCCAAGAGGTTGCCGGTTCCCAGCGGAAGAATTCCCAGGGGGATGTCGGTTCCCGCAAGCTGCCCGGCGACGGCGCGAACCGTCCCGTCGCCCCCGGCGGCCACGACCACGGCCGGCCGTTCGGCGATGGCTGCCCGAACCTGACCGATGCCTGGGTCCTCCGGCGTCGTCCCGAACCAGAGAGTGGAGGAGTACCCGGCGTCCGCGGCAATCCGTTCAACGACGGTCTTGAGCTCCCACATGTCCATGACTTTCGTGGGGTTGACGATAACCGCCACGGTTTTGGCGGATGCGGGGGAATTTTGCGGTGCTGTGATCTCTGACGCCGTTGCATGGGCCTGCGTGAGCCTGCTTTTCAACGCGCCGATGGAAGCGCGATTGTGCAGGGAAATACCGAGGGCTGCGAACGCCAGGATGAACGTCAGCCACCATTGCCATGTCATGCTCCAAGGGTAATCCCATCGGTGAGCATCAAGCGCCATCTGCAAGCATCGCAGACGACGTCGTAGAATTGACTCCATGATTGACATCCGTTTTGTACGCGAGAATCCCGATGTGGTGCGCGAGTCCCAGCGCCGCCGCGGAAACGACGAAGCCTCGGTCGATGCGCTGTTGGCTGCCGACGAGGCCCGCAGGTCGGCCCTTCAGACCTTCGAGACTACCCGGGCTTCACAGAAGGAGCTCTCGCGTTCTATCGGAAAGGCCAGCCCCGAGGAGCGCCCGGCAATTTTGGCCGAGGCGAAGGCGCTGGCCGAGCACGTCAAGCAACTGGAGGCCGCGGCGAACGAGGCCGAGCAGGAATATCTTCAGGCCAATGCGGCAATCCAGAACATCGTGCTGGACGGCGTTCCGGCCGGCGGCGAGGAGGATTACGAGGTCCTCAAGCACGTGGGCGAGCCTCGCACCTTCGATTTCGAGCCGAAGGATCACCTCGACGTCGCCGAGGCGCTCGACGCGATCGATATGGCGCGTGGCACAAAGGTTTCCGGCTCGCGTTTCTACTACCTCAAGGGTGTGGGCGCGCGCCTGGAGCTCGCGCTGCTGACAATGGCCGTTGATCAGGCGGAGGCCGCCGGCTTCACGATGATGACCACGCCGACCCTCGTCAATCCCGACATCATGGCCGGCACCGGCTTCCTGGGCGCACACTCGGATGAGATCTACTACCTTCCGGCGGACGACCAGTACTTGGTGGGCACATCCGAGGTGGCTCTGGCCGGATACCACAAGGACGAGATCGTCGACCTTTCGAACGGCCCGCTGCGCTACGCCGGGTGGTCCTCCTGCTATCGCCGCGAGGCTGGCTCCTACGGCAAGGACACGCGCGGGATCATTCGCGTCCATCAGTTCAACAAGGTGGAGATGTTCTCCTACTGCCGCGTGGAGGAGGCCGAGGAGGAGCACCGCCGCTTCCTCGCGTGGGAGGAGCAGATGCTCGCGAAGGTCGAGCTTCCCTACCGCGTGATCAACACGGCCGCCGGCGACCTTGGATCTTCGGCAGCGCAGAAGTTCGACTGCGAGGCCTGGCTTCCCACTCAGAATCGCTTTATGGAGGTCACGTCGACGTCGAATTGCACCACTTTCCAGGCGCGGCGGCTTGGCATCCGGGAACGGTTCGACGGCGAGACCCGCACAGCGGCCACGCTCAACGGGACCCTCGCGACCACGCGCTGGCTGGTCGCCCTGTTCGAAAACCACCAGCGCGCCGACGGCTCGCTGTACATTCCCGAAGCGCTGCGGCCATACCTTGGCGGGCGCGAAAGCTTCGAGCCCATTGCCTGACGAACGCCCTGCTTCCGAAGGCGGCTCAGTTCCCGAAGGCCGCCCCACTTCAAAGGCTTCGCGCAAACCCTCAACTCCGAAACCGTTGGCCGAGAGTTCGGCAAAACCGCGGACCGCTGCAGCCATGAAGTCTCTCACTGAGGCGGTCGAGAAGTCCGGCCTGCCCGGGGCGGGACCGGAGCTGTTTGTGGCTCTCGACATCGACGGCACGGTTCTTCGGCACAACAACACGCTTTCGCCACGGGTGGGCGAGGCGATCGCCGCGCATATACGGGCGGGAACGCGGATTTGCCTGGCCACCGGCAGGGGCATCTACGGCACTCGCGAGGCTCTGGACAAAGTGGGCATTGCCGACGGGCTGGCCGTGTGTTCGAACGGCGCGATCACGCTGGATTTGACGCGGGATGAGGCGTTCAACGTCCACACCTTTGATCCCTCGCGGCAGGTCGCGGCTTTGCACGCCGAGCTTCCCGAGGCGCTGTACGCGGTGGAGTCGCTCGACGAACCGCGGCGCTTGACCGCGCATTTCCCCGACGGCGAGCTGACGGGACCGTCCGTCGTCGTCCCGATCGACGAGCTGGCGGTCCCCGACGCTACCCGCTTGACGGTTCGCTACCCGGGCATGGGCGCAGGCGAGCTCATGGACGCGGTCCACGCGGCGGGTTTGCGCGGCGTCGAGTACGCGATCGGCTGGACGGCCTGGCTCGACGTCTCCCCCGAGGGCGTCTCGAAGGCTGCCGCGTTGGAGGACGTCAGGCAGAGCTGCCGCACCGCGCAGTCTTCCACGCTTGCGGTGGGTGACGGCGGCAACGACGTCGAGATGCTCGGCTGGGCCGGCCTCGGCGTGGCAATGGGCGACGCCAACCCATCGGTCAAACAGGCCGCCGACGCCGTCACCACAGGCGTCGACGCCGACGGCCTCGCCCTCGTCCTCGAACTCCTCCTATAGACGCTGGCTATACATTCTCACGACTTTCACCACAGGACACTTATCTTTTGTACGGAATGGGTTCTATTTACTAAACTTCAGAAAGCGAACGAGGCCTCCTGGAAGCTGTATGTGGATTCTGCTTAAAAGGATCCGAACAAAACCTTTACGTCCGATACCGCCAGTTCATTCACCTTAAAACGGACTGCTTGCCAAAGACATCTAGAAATCCCCGCTTCGGCCTAACTAGGTTTCATTAAACTTTCAATTCCCGAAAGTGCATCCGAGTCAATACCGTCAGGAAGAGTCCTAAGATTCGCGCTTCCTTGCAATTCCTGATCCCAAGGATTGATGCCGCTCCCTTCGTCTACTAAGGCGGCAATGCTTTCGAGCTGTCTCGCCGATTCCTCGTCTTGCTGAGCTATGTCGTTCACGGCAGCCCGCAAGTTCACTATGCCCATCTCGACGCGCCAAGACAGATCCAGTAATAATTCATGTATTACCTGTTTAAGACTGTCAAACGAACTCCCTGGCCCTACTTCACCTATGCCAAAGTCGCCGGAAGTGCGTCTAGCTGGCGTAGACATAGTTATATCGTTCAACTTATTCGCCGACTCAACAACCTCGCTATAAATTTTCGGCATATAACCTCCATCTCTACTTTCAGTCGTCATCAAGTTGACCTCATTTTCATTTATATCCACATTCTCGGCTTCTTCTATGTCGTGAATAGAGGCGGGGAGCAAGTGGAAGCGAACTGTGTCATACGTTTCGCAACGACCTCCATTTTGTTGTTGCCATGCGCCACAAACATCCCCTTGAATAACTCCCATATTGTGCGTTAAATTATCATTAATAACTTTTTCGCAGCCTCGCACTTCCACCCCAAGGGCGTCCACAATAGCCTCAAAGTTATCTCGGACTCCTTCGTACGTCGATGAACCTAATTCGTGCTCCTGCATCCTCTCCACCTCTTCTACACCAGCCCGTAATAGATGAAGGGAAGCCGAAGCTCCTGCAAGCGCTAGCGAAACAGCTCCACCTCCAAAAGGAAGCATCGCTATTTCAAAAGCGACTCCAGCTATGTCCCAAGCAAAGCTACTTGATGCACCGTTGTCATGTGCAACAGCGTTGAACGCTCTTGTCGCATCAGCAACTAAACAGCTGATCTTTTCTCTAGCTTCATCTATGACAGCCCTCTCTGCGGCAAGGGTAGAGTAATGAACATTCACGGCCAAATAAAGATTTTTAAGCACGCGGGGTAATGTCAATGCGAATTGAGAACGAAAAGCATTCATCACCTTGCCTTTCATCGAAGACGCACTATGCACCAATCCTTGAAGATTGACTCCAATAAGGCCAGGAGAAACACCGTCGAGCATTTTGAGCTGCCCTCCTCCGATGCTCGCACCGTTGCCGTCTGCCTCCACAGCACCGCTGTCATCACTGCAGATCTTTCCAATCGCCTCTTTATACGCTGAAATATACGTATCGAAGCCAGAGGGGGACGGAAGTCCGTACCACATCTCCAACTTACCGTCAATAAAGTTACGGATACCCTCAAACTCATCGACATACGTGAATGGAGCATGCATGAATGGACCATTCACGCCCTCCCCTCCACCGTTGCCTGCTTCATCGGGGCGAACAATGTGCGCATTTAAGTCACCATAATCAGGATTCATGCCGATCTGCTGACTGTAATATCTATCAGATACACGAAAACCCTGGCTTCTCATATATGCATCTATTGCAGCCCTTTTGAGACGACCAACCAGAGTTGAAAGATTATCATAATCGGGCTGTTTAAAAAGATGATGTACGTTCTTGCTTGGACCACCGAAAAACATGCGAGCACTTCCTTCCTATTAAAAATTCATATATTTTTAAAGCGATTCCCATGCTATGCCTTTCAAAGTCCGAGAAACAAACAAAATTACCCGTTTCATGAGGGGAGGAGTACACCCTATTTACCGCAAGACATTATGGGATAAATGCTCAAAAGTTTAAAAGTATACTATTTACACGAATAAAGATAGGCATCGTTAAAAATCGCAACCCCATGAGTTATAAGTAAAAGTCGAGATAGAACCGCACGAGCGTAACATATGCTTAATGTTGGTTCTGATTTTGAAAGGATGTTTTATATTTATGGCTAACATGTTTCCTTTAAACCGATTTTAGTGGGAAAGAGGAAAGCCCGGTAGCTGAAGAAATTTGGCGATTTGGAAGAGTTGTTCGATGCTATTGGCATAGCTATAGAACTGACGGGCAAGAATGGTCTTACTCCAGCCCGGGCAAATGAGGCTCTCGAGCACGACCCGCAAGCCGGCACTCTCACATGTAGATTACAACCTCTGGCCGGACATGAAGCATAAAAGGCATTCTTGAACTTTAGTTTTGTTGGCTTACCGGTTCCACTTGCAAGAGGAGTCTCGAAGGCCGCCGACGCGGTCACCAGAAGTACCGACGCCGACGGCCTCGCCCTTTCCTCAAAATACTGCCGCAAGATGGTCTTACGCCGTTTTGATCAGCCTCCTTGCCCATTCATGAGCGTGTTTATCTCGTCAATCAGCTGCTGATCAGGTGCAGGATCTTGTGTTCCCGAGTCGTTCTTGAAGTAGTTGTAGGACTTGATATCCTTTTGTTTCTGGCCGTCCCAGGGATCAACACCACTTTTGCCTTCCTGGATTTGCGACGCGATGAAATCAAGCCTCCTTTGGGACTCTTCATCTTGTTGTTGCAGATCGTTGTATGCAAGCTTAAGGTTGACGATGTCTAAGAGCTAACGGGAAACATTGCTCTCGACCTGAATTGTGGTTCTGCGCAAAAGCTTTTGCTTAAGACCAGTGGTTTGAAGTTATCGTTATAGAACTGATGCTAACTCAATGTATCTAATGATTTCCAGACGGTCTGGAAGGGCACGTTTTCCTTTTAGAGTCGCAAAACATGAACGAATTGTATTCACCTTGGTATTTCCCAGAATTTCAGGCTGCAGAATGCAGTCCTTTATTTTCCACGCACTTACAACACGACCTTCTGCACACTGCCACCATGGATTTCTCACATGAGCTAGCGCGCTAAGCAGGGATCGCAACCGTTCGAGCCCGCCGTCCTTCCCACCCACCGGACGTTTTCCTCCATTCGGCGTCGGCCATCTAAACTATCGGAATGACCAAGACGCCGAATATCGTTCAGACCGCCCAGCCCTTCCTGCTGGCGGTCTGTCGAATGCCCGGCGCCATTGCAGACGACGAGCTCGAAACCATCATCGACTGGGGCCGTCTCGATCCGAATACGGGCATTGAGGCCGTCTCCCTCGTCGACGAGGACGCCGTCGACCCGGCACACCTCGACCTTTCCCAGTACTCCGGGGTGATCATCACCGGATCGCCTTTCGGTTTCGGGGAAGATGAAAATCACAAGAGCCGCGAACACCAACTCATGGAACGCCGTATCCTTGCGCTCAGCAAACGACTCGTGGAGGAGGACGTCCCAACCCTAGGGATCTGCTTCGGTCTGCAAGCGATCGCAAAGGCTCTAGGCGGCAGCCTCATCGAGGGGCACGGCGAGGATCTTCAGGCCCCGCGGATGACTCTCACGCCCGAAGCGGCAAACGACCCGCTGACCGCCGACATGCCGCAGGTCTTTTACGGGTACACGGGCCATGCCGAAGCCGTCGGCAACGTGCCCGGCGATGGAACGATCCTTGCCACAGGTGAACACTGTCGCGTACAAATGGTGCGGTGGGGCAAGAATGTCTACGGAACCCAGTTCCACCCCGAGATCACTCGGGAGGGGATGCGCATTCGCATCAACACGTACGGAGACACCTACTACCCGGCGGACGAAAAAGCGGCGGTCATCGCCCGCTGCGACGCCGCCGAGGTCGAAGAATCCAACAGATTGATCACGAAATTCGTAGCCACATACAGGCGGTGATCGCATGTCCATCTCTTTTCGTGACTCGGAGCGCTCGACGATCGGACTCGAATGGGAGGTTCAGATCGTCGACCCGAAAACACTTGAACTAAGCCAAAAGGCGGCCAGAATTCTGGTGGACGCCCACTACACCAGCAACTGCTGGCTCGTCAAAGGCGAGATGCACCAGAATATGCTCGAATTCGTTTCGCGCAAACGCGTGAGCGTTGATGAATGCGCGGCCGATATGCTTGAGGCCATCGAGGTCACGATGCCCTACGCCGAAGAGCAAGGCGTCGGCCTTTCGGGCGGAGGCTCCCATCCCTTTTCCCGCCCCAGTGAACAGCCCGTATCGGCGACAGAACGCTACGAGGACCTCGTTGAACGCACCCGCTACTGGGGGCGGCAGATGGTCATCTTTGGCACGCACGTGCACGTGGGCATTGAGGACCGCCGCAAAGTGGCGCCCATCCACAACTTCCTCAGCGCCAAAATCGGCCATCTGCTGGGGATATCGGCCGCCTCGCCCTACTGGGACGGCATTGATACGGGGTATGCCGACCACCGAGCGATGATGTTCCAGCAGTTGCCAACCGCCGGCCTGCCGCTGCACCTGAATTCCTGGGGCGACCTTGAGCGGATAACGAGCGACCTGATCGGCGTCGGCGCCATCCGCGAATTCAACGAGATCCGATGGGACATCCGCCCATCCCCCGGCTTCGGCACCATCGAGGTGCGCGCCTGCGATTCGGCCACCAACCTCGCCGAAATTCGTGCCATAGCGGCCTTTGTACACGCGCTCGTCGAAACGGCTTCGCGGGAGCTCGACGCCGGACGCAAGCTGCCCACCTTGCCGGCCCACTTTCTCGAAACCAACAAGTGGAGAGGTGCGCGCTACGGGGCTCGCGCTGAGTTCATTGAATCCGCCGACGGCGAATGCATACCCCTGGCAGAAAGCCTCCCTAATCTGCTCACGTGGCTCGAACCCGCCGCTGATTTCCTCGGCTGCGCGGAGGACCTGGCCGCGGTTCCCAACCTGATAGCTTCGCCCGCGGCGGAAAGGCTTCGAGCGGCAGCCGGGCCAGATGGCGACCTTAAAGCCAGTGCCGCCCACGCCCTCGCTGAGTTCAACGCCGGCCACCCGATCGAACCACAAGTATCGAAACGTGAATCGCAGGCGCGAAAATTACACTGAGGATCGAACGAGAAACGCACTGAGGTCCGAAACGGTATGACCAGCGTGACCGGTGCAACCCGCCAACAAGCACGCCGGTGATTCCAGGGACATCAAGAGCGTCCTCGGAAAAACAGAAACACATCGTTTGGCGCCCGCAACCGTCGAGATTTGGCGCCCGCAACCGTCGAGGCAGTCACGCAAAGCCACCCAAAAGGATCGCTCGGCGATAGGATGGTCATGGTCGGCGAAAGGAGTCCCATGGCAGCGCGTGCACGGCGCCTCGGCGCTTTGGCGTCTCTCGTCTTCCTTGTGCTGACCGCGTTAATCGCCAGGCCGGATCTCGCGCAGGCGGCAGACGGCGCTCATGCCACGACTCGAAGCCATGCCAAGATCACCAAGAACGAAGGCGGAAAGCCGGAGAATGCCGTCGCTCCAGCCGCCACCGGCAAGAACGGCAAGCGCCGCACCGTCGTTGTGGTGACCGGAGGCCTGCGTTGGGACCACCTCGACCATGCCAGCGCTCCCAAACTGGCAGCACTCGGCGCTTCGGGAGCCATGGCGAATCTCGTTCCCCTATCGACGCGTGGAGCGCCCTGTCCGGTAGACACGTGGCTCGCCATCTCTGCCGGCCGCCAAATCTCCGAACGAGCAATAGCCACCACCCCAACATCC
>CAUSGP010000071.1:0-9726 GCA_963531075.1 uncultured Actinomycetaceae bacterium
CTCGTCTCGAAGGTCAGGGAGTGTTATCCTCAGCCGCACGCCGACTTGGACGGCGCGAACCAACCGCTCGAAAAGCCGAGTTGCAACGAGCGCCACTCATAACTGCGTCCCCAGTGAATTTTCGATGCCCGCGAGAAAATGTGCCGGTGGGGAGGCCAAATGTGCGAAGCCGATGCGAGTGCCGAGGATGATGAGCTCCCAAGCGTTTTTCACGAGGTTGTACGCACTTTTGCGAACTGGGGAGTTCTCACTTGTTTACACAATATGGCGATTTGGGGTAGTCAAGAGATTAGGGGCATTCTAAAATAGAAGTGCGCTTTTGAAAGATATTCCGCTCTCTGATCGGTGGGCGGACGGCCTACGGAAGTGGTGCTTTGTCACATGGATCTGGATATAGCGAACGACGCGTACGTCCACCTCAAAGATGTCGCAGTGAAGGTGGTCGAATACTTGTCCTTGGGCAAGCTAGCCTTCATGCGATGCGAGCGCCTTCTCATGCGAGGAGGTGGACTTGGCTACGTACTTCGCCACTTAGAACATGGCCCCGAGTTCGTGTACGACGTAACCGAGGCTCTCTCTCCCGTTGCAACTCCTGAATCGATTTCTCACGCTCAGGCCACCTTGAGGCGTTACTGCCACGGGAACACCGATATCCTCCGATTCCTTCCCGAAGATAAAGAGGATCTGTCTAATAGCTTGGCCATCTTGGGTCTGCTTCTCTCCTACAGCAAAGACACGTCGAAATCCCTGGACAGCGCGGAAGGGTATATTCGAGCCATTTCCTGGGCGCGCGCAGAGGGATTCGTCCCTGTCGTCAAATGGAGAAATGCGGAGGCCCTGGCCCGCGGAAGCAGCATGAGCGAGGTAGCTACGGATGAAGGCGTTTCCGCCGCAACCGTTCGCTATCGAGTCTCGGGTCTGTATCCTTTCGTCACTCTTCGAAAAGTTAAGGACGCGTGCCGAATAGTTCAAAGATCGCGAAGCGGGATCGATCGAACGGCGAAAGCTGGGCTTGAGGACGATGCCGAATCCTCGGACTATAAGGAAAAGAACCGCGAAGAATTATGGGATCTCGCCAACAAAGAGCGAGAGAGCCCATTGGATCGGAACGCGGCAGAGTTCGATCTCCATTCGATCGCCAGGGGAGATACGTACGAATCGTCCCAAGAATCCGAGGGAGCAAAGGAGGATGCCGAAACGGACGATGCCCAGCAGATGAAACCGGACGACCTCGTTATAAGAGATGGCCGGGGGAAGACGTATACCGATGAAGATTGCTGGGCTGCTGTCGTTGAATACTTGTCCTTGAAGTACCGTACCCATACGGGCAGCGATTTCGAGAACTACGCTTCTTCCATTGAGGGCATGCCGGCCTTGATGACCGTGAAAACCCGCCTGAGGAAAGGGTGGGCGGACATAATGGCTACCGGCCTTCGAGTGCTGGCGGGCGATATTTCCCCGTCGGAGGAAGAGTGGGCACAAGACATCTTGACCCCTCGCGATTGGCCGAGCCTTGTGCGCAATACCAAAGGCAACTACGCGAGCAAGCGATACGCCATTGACTCCGTGAAGGAATGCATGGAGGAGTGCGGCTCCTACATCACGCACCACATCTACAACGATTGGGCACGAAAGCACGGAAAGAGACTGTCGCACACGTTGATCCACCTTGCGGACATGTCGTGGAACCGTCTCGTCAAAGAGGCCGGTGGCTACTCGGGACGCCGAAAGGTTGGGCTGTGGACGGATGAGGAAATCCTGAAGGTCATAGCCCTGTACCTGAAACAGGAACGATCGAAAGACGCCGAACCCACCATCGAGGGTTACTCGGCGTGGTGCCGAGAGCAAGACATGCCTCTGCCGAACATCGTTCTTGTGAGCAATCGTTTCGGTACCTGGGTCCGGGCAGTTAACAGGGCCCAAAGGCTGTTGCGAGTCGAAGAAGGGTACCCGTCTTTGTGAGTTCGTGAGTTCCATCGATGGGCTGCTGGTAGCGTCTTCTTCATGATCTTCTCGGATATTCTCATTGATGGCTTGTCTCGTTCGCGCGAACGCTTCAATCGTGCTCTTTCGGGCGTCACCGTGGAGCAAGCAAATAGACAACCAGCCCCCGAGACTGCGCCTCGCGTAGACTCGCTGGCTTGGCTCGCCTGGCATACTGCCAGGGAGATCGATTTTCAAATCGCTCCGTTTGCTGGAACCGAACCAATATGGATTACGGGCGGCCATAAGGAGCGCTTCGGCCTAGATCTTCCTGACAACACTGAAGATTGGCGCCATACTCCCGAAGAGGCAGCCAAGGTGGTGGTGAACGACATTTCCCTTCTCACTGCATACCTTGATGACGCTTACGCTCGGGCGGCGGAGTATCTTCGCGGGGTGAGCGAGGATGATTTGACCGACGTCGTTGATGATTCATGGACTCCGCCCGTCACCCTTGCTACGCGACTGGTTTCGATCGTCGACGACGCCGCCCAACACTCGGGTCAAGCCGTCTACACCCGTCGCCTCTTAGGACTGCCCGGCTGACGTTCAGCATATATCACCGGAGGCCGACCGTCCTGGCTAGAGACGGTCGGCCATTTTGCATTGGAGACGAAACCAGGCCGACCCGAAGACGGGCTCGCCGTCGCCTCAGAAGGCCATTGACGAAGCATTCACGCGCTGATTTCGCGCGAGCCCGCTCGTATCTACCGTGTATTGTATATTTTCACGCCGTCAAGCCCGGTGAAACCGCCGTCGAGCCCGGTGAAACCCATGGTTGGTGACGCGCCGAGCGGGGACGAATCGCCATAAAGACGGATTCCCAAGTGAGGATGAGTCGCCATGAGGATGAATCGTCGTGACGACGAATAGTCAAAGAACAGCGTGACGACGAATAGTCAAAGAAAAAGGAATGGAGGCCCATCACATGTCTGAGAATGGCGTTGACGCGAGTTCTGCTTGCAAGACGGATCGTTACACTCACGGACACGGCCCGGCGGTGCTTGCCGGGCACTCGCGGCGAGGCGCCGAGGATTCGGCCGGGTATCTGCTTCCTCGCCTGCACCCGGGAATGGATGTGCTTGACGTCGGTTGCGGCCCGGCCTCCATCACCGCGGACCTCGCCGAACTCGTGTCTCCCGGGCGCGTCGTGGCGCTTGACGCTGCGCCCGACGCCATGGACGCTGCGAGGGACACCTTGACGAAACGAGGCTTGCTTGAACGGGTCGAGTTGGCTACCGGCGACATCCTCGCCTTGCCGTTCGAAGACGACGCATTCGATGTCGTTCATGCCCACCAGGTATTGCAACATGTGAGCGATCCCGTGGCGGCTCTGCGAGAGATGCGTCGAGTGGCCCGTCCCGGTGGGATCATCGCCGTGCGCGACGCGATTTATTCGGCCATGAGTTGGTTTCCTCAGCACGAAGGCATGGACATGTGGATGTCGGCGTATACGGCGACCGCAAGGGCAAATGGCGGCGAGCCGGACGCCGGAAGCCGCCTGCTGGCATGGAGCCTCGAGGCCGGGCTGGAAAAGGTGGATTCTTCCGCTTCGACATGGTGCTTCGCCGGGGAAGAAGATCGCGCATGGTGGTCAGCCACATGGGCTGAGCGATGCCTGAGCTCCTTTGGTCCGAGAGCGTGCAAGCTAGGCCTGGCCACGGCCTCTGACCTCGAAACGATGGCTGAGGGATGGCGACGGTGGGGCGCCAGCCGGGAAGGATGGTTCGCCGTGATGCATGGTGAAATTCTTGCGGTCGCTTGACGGCTTGCGGAAGCCTATGGAAAGCAAAATCTCGTTTATCCGGTGACTTGCCCGTGACTTGTTATTTACGTTCCTTCTCTCCTCAGTGCTCGTCTCTCGCATTGCTTGCCGTCCGCATCACTCGAAGGTGATGACCACCTCGTACATGCCTTTGATCATGCGGAAAAAATTGAAGGCAAAGCGGATCCCACGAGGGAGCTCGGAGCGCGAGGAGACTGGAAGATACGAAGAGAAGTCGAATTCGATGCGTATGTCGGCTATTCGGTCGCTCCATGACCGTGCGCTGTAAGGATCCTTCACTCGGAAAGGCATGCGCGCATCAGGAGTGCCGTTGCGACGGATGTTCTTTTCGCTGCCTTCGGTCACTTTGGGGGACTCGGCGTCGTAGCACAGGCGGCTGCCAGGGAAGCGGGCGCCCATTTCTTTTACGAGCGCTTTGACCTCGTCGACTTCGAAATAATAGAAAACGCCGGCCGCTATGGCGACAAGTCCTTTGCCTGCATCGACGTGGTCTATCCACCGATGATCGGTCGCCGAATAGGGAAGGGCGATCTCGCGCGCGTGCGGTTCAATCCAACGGTCGCGAGCCTTGAGCACTTCGGGGAAATCGAGATTGTAGACGAGAGACTCGGAATCGTCGATTTCATGGACGATGCGATCGAGTCCACAGCCGATGTTCACAACCGCTGCGCCGGGATGCTCTGCAAGATAGGCGTTGATCTCACGGACGGTCAGCAAATGGCGCAGACCGTAAACCGCGGACGGGAAAGCGTTAAGCTGCTGAGCGGTGCTTCCTTCCGCCTCCCGGATGCTCATCGCGTATTCGGCCCACGGGTCGGGAAAGAGATGCGGCCAGCGGCGCGCGGCGTCGGCTCGTCCCATCAACGGGAAGAAAAGCGTCTGCTGGACATCGTTGAGATTCACGGCGTTCCTTTCAAGGAGTCAGTGCCCCTTTGGCTGTCGATGCCACCCTTTTTAGTAGTCGGCGCCGCCCCTTTTAGTAAAGGAAAGCCGGCGACATCCGGAGCGTAACGAGGCAAGTCCCAATGACAACGCTAATCCAATAGGCTACGAGCAGCCATTGAATGTGAGAGACTATGCTTTTCGTCTCTTAGTTCTTCTCCTTTCTTGCGAGCTTTCCCGGCCTGCCGAGTTTTCGTTTCCGGATATCTTCTTGGCCCCCTCAATGTCGGACTCGTCGTTGATATTTTGTCGATGCCGGAGCTGTAAGGCGAGTGGAAGGGCATATTCGAGCATCAACGACCTGCAAGCGTCAATCAACGGCTCTAGACTGTCATTGTTGTACGAGTTGAGCGCGCGCGGTCCAGCTGCTTCATGAAACCGGCGATGAAAGCGAGAGCATGTCGAATTTTGAAAGGCGTCTTGACGGACGCCTCATCGCGTCCGTCGTAGCCGTTGGTATTATGTCCTTCGCCGGCGTCGTCGTGGAGACCGCGCTGAATATTGCGTTTCCGGCGCTCATGAAAGAGTTCCATGTGACGACGGCAACGGTGCAGTGGGTGACGACCGGCTATCTTCTGGTGCTTTCCGCGATTATGCCGATCTCCTCGTTCCTCAATCGCAGATTCCGCGCCAAGGATCTATTCCTTGTGGCCATGGGGATGTTCCTTGCGGGAACGGTGGTGTGCATGGTCGCTCCGCAATTCGTCTTCCTCATCGCTGGGCGTATTCTGCAAGGCGTCGGCACAGGAATTGCCTTGCCTCTTATGTTCAACATCGTGCTGCAACAGGTGCCCGCGGGCAAACTCGGGATGATGATGGGAGTGGCTACGCTTATCATAGCCATAGCTCCGGCGATCGGTCCTTCGCTTGGCGGATTGCTCATAGGGACCTTCGGCTGGCGTTCGATTTTCCTTGTGCTCCTGCCGTTTCTTTTTCTCGCCTTGGCCCTCGGGGTGGCGACGATCCGCCAAGCGCGCGGCACGGAGAAGGCCAGCTTCAGTTTGTTCCAGTTTTTGCTGGTTGCGTCGGGTTTTGTGATGCTCGTAGTAGCCGCCAATGCGGCGTCGGAAAGCGCATGGACGAGTCCGAAAGTTCTGGGGCTGTTCGCATTGGCCTTCGTGCTTCTGGCTGGATTCGTCTGGGCGTCTCAACGATCGCGCATTCCTCTTCTGCGAGTGGGAATCTTCGCCGACCGCACCTATGCGCTGAGCCTCGTGTACGCGGTGCTCATCCAAGCCGTCGTGCTGGCTCTAGGCTATCTCATCCCGTACTTCGGGCAGGTCGTCAAATCGTTGAGTTCATTTGCCGCGGGCTGTTTGTTACTGCCTGGATGCGCTATCGGAGCGATACTCACCCCGCTGGGAGGAAGGGTTATGGATCGACTCGGAGCTATGCGTCCAATTCTCATAGGAGCAGCTGTAGGAGTGGCAACCCTCGTTCTTTTTGCCAGTTGCGGAGTTCGCGCGACGGGAGTCCAACTAGCACTCATCTATACGCTTTTCCCCGTCTGCCAGGGTTTGTCTATTTCGAATTCGATGACGAATGGCCTGCGATCGTTGCCCGAAAACCTCCAGGCCGATGGAAACGCCGCCTTCAACACGATTCAACAACTAGGCGGCGCGATCGGAACGGCTATCGCAACTTCAATCGTCAACTCCGCGCAAGCGGTCAATCCTGGGAATTTTGTTGCCGGGACGGCAGCGGGCACTCAAACGTCGTTCAATGTTTTACTGGGGATAGGGATCATCGCATTCGTTTCAGCGGTGAGCGTCTTTTTCCGTCCGGGAAGGCGCCGCCTCGAAGCCGAATCGATTGATTAGCGCTGCTGTATATGCAGACTTCACGATGGCGTCCGTCGGGCTTTTCAGGGGAGGCGGATGCCGTTCCATTCCCTGACATTGCACTGACCGTATTCGTTGCGTCCCGCGGCGAGTACCGTGCCGTCACGGCGCAACCCTAGAGTATGCCCCGATCCTGCTGCGATCGCGACGATGCCTTGCCAGCTTTGGACATTGCATTGCTTGTCTCGATTATCGCCAACCGCCCGCAATGTTCCATCCGTCAAAAGGGCCACGGTATGGCGACTTCCCGCGGCGACGGCCTTGACTTTCGTCCAATCTCCGACGCCGCACTGCCCGAAGCGGTCCCATCCGGTCGCTACGACTGTTCCGTCCTCGCGCACGCCGACCGTATGAAGGTAGCCGGCGCTGACCGCGGTTATCCCATGCCATCCGGCGACGTCGCACTGCCCGTATCGATCGTTCCCAACGGCCATGACGGCGCCGTCTCGTCTTAGCGCCACTGAATGCCAATCGCCGCAAGAGGTTTCAATAATTCGACTCCACAGGCCGACGTCGCACTGACCTTCGTCATTTCTGCCGGCGGCCACGACTGTGCCGTCCGCGTGCACCCCCAAAGTTCTGCGCCAGCCTGCAGAGACCTTGACAATATCGGCCCAATCTAAGACGTCGCATTGACCGTGCTCGTTCCACCCGGTTGCCACAACGGTACCGTCGGCCCGCAAGCCGACCGTATGCGAGCGGCCGGTATTGGGAGCTGTGTGCACATTTCCGGCGGCGACTGCGATGATATCCGTCCATTCTTCCACGGAGCCTTCACCGCTCCGGTGCTAACCGATGGCTACGGCTGTTCCGTCCGTTTTGCAGGCGACAGAGTGTCGCCGACCCGCTGCAAGCGTCGCCATGGTGCCTCCCGATTCTGCATCCTCATGCGACTGATCGATTCCCCTATTTTCTGTTCGTTTCAAGGTCATTCCCAACCTTGACGGCACGGGTACTTACACCCATATGGGTGGGATCGGATGACGACCGGCTTTCGAGGTGACGAGATGATTCGGCTTCCAGTATGGGGAAAGCAAATGACGAAATGGACAACATGGCCAACGACAAAGTGATGTGCGACGACAGGAGGCAGTGCGGGCGAAGAAACATGACAGGTGAAGAGGAGATGACACGGGCGAAAAGCGAGGTAGCACGGGCGAAGAAAGTAAAAAGGGAGCCGCCTCCATGTGGAGGCGGCTCCCTGAGTCAATCGAGAGTTTCGATTTAGCGGACTGACTCTTGGTGAGCCGGTGATCTCACCTCGTGTGTTCGAACGCGTGCTCCTGGTGAGCCGCGTGCTCCCCGGTATGCGTGCCCGATGATCCCGCATTTGCACCTGCGCCCGGGCGATCGCCGATCTGCGGTGGCAGCTTGTAGGAAGACAGGGATTGCGGCGTCACCTTGCGGCTTCTGCGGAGTCTGATGAGCCCGAAGTTGCGCTCGGGAATCGCCATGATGAAGTAGTAGACGATCCCCACGGGCACGACGAAAAGGCTGACGAAAAGTGAATAGAAGGGCTGGAAGAGCAGCCATTTGCTTCCCTCATCCCAGTGCAGCCAGATCATTGCGATGTAGTAGAACACCAGAGCGAGTAGCAAGGTCCACCCGGGGGTGAGAATGGCGAACCAACGCAAGGCAAACATGAAGATCACGATGATTCCGCTGTAGGCCCAGAGGAATGGGTGGCGGAAGATGAACCGGAAGTTCACGATGAAAAGCCGGAAGGATCCGGCGCTCCAAGCGATTCGCTGACGCCACCAGGCATAGAGAGTGTCCGGAACGTTCGTGTTGACATTGGCCATGATGTGCACGGACTTGAATCCCATTGCGTCGCCCAGGATTCCGGTTTCGACGTCGTTGCCTTGGAAGAACAGAGAATGATTCTGCATGATCAGGCGCATGACGTCAGTGCGGCCCAAATGGAAGGCGCCGCTGAGGAGCCAGGGCATGATCCGGCGGGCTCGCATGCTAAGAATGTACTCATGGCGCTGCAGCTGTACGATGGCTGGGCCATCTTTCTGGGTCACAATTTGAACCGAGGCGAAGTCGGCATTGTTGACGATGAGAGCCCCGACGATGGAGCCGAGTGATTCATCGGCAGTGGTGTCGGCATCGAGGCATATTGTGTAGGCATTGAGCTGAACGTTATTGAGAGCGTCGCGAACGATGGTGTCCCTCGTCAAGCCACGTGTACTTTTCTTGCGGCCCATCGTGCGCGGAACATAGCTACTTCTAAAAATCTTGAAGCCGCAGTCTACGGCGATTTCTTCGAGGGCTTGATAGAATTCTGCTGTTTCCCCCGAAGTGGTGCACAGGACGATTCGGTTCCCGTACGGCCTGAGGAATTCGACGTTCTGTAGGTAGGCAACGTTCCCGTATATGGGGACGAGGACGCTGAAATTATTGGATTCGATCGTCGGATCGATTTTTACGGCTGTGTACCATCGCGAAGAGGTCCCTGCCCAAACGTCGACGCCAATCCAGAATAGTATTCCTACTAATAGGGTTATGGCGATCATTCGGTTTTCCTTCCTGACTATGGGTTTAGTCAATGCACGCAGGGCGCAGTGATTTTGTCACTAGATTGGTTGGATCTTGTGGTCGATTAGAAGGGGTGAGTGTGTGGGTGTGCGCACGACGCCAGTGTGAAATATCGGGTTTGAACAACTCCGACACGCTGCGCATAGAGGACTCTACGCTTGTTCGTCACGCCACCTTTTGTGCCTGTTATATTACCTGACGGTACGGTTTAGTTAAAGGCGAACACTCCAAATTTGATGAGAAACACGTTGAAGGTTACTTTTTCCTGATATTTCGGGAGTTGATTTCTGGAATGATCAAAGATACTCATTTAGGGCTTGATTTTGGCTTCAATTGCTGTTGCGAGATTTATGACGCGGTGTTCGGCAGGTGGTCGTCGTCTAAAATTCTTTCCGATTTTTCTTGATTTTTTGCGGGTGGCGGTGTTCGTTTCTCGTTTTGCATGCACTTTTCTCAGGCTATTTGTTTCTCGCAAATCCTCAATCCGTTTGTTTCCCACAAATCAATTGGATGAACACAAGGTGTGTGCTCGGACGGTTCATCATGTGTGCTCTGCCCGAATGTGTGCTAACTCCTTTTTCGGAGACACTGATTTTCTGACTCGAGGAGCTGCATAATGTGTGAAACTTGTGC
>CAUSGP010000072.1:0-9712 GCA_963531075.1 uncultured Actinomycetaceae bacterium
GTCCTTCTTCGCGCCGACCAGAGTGCGAGGCTGGTTACCCTGGATCGAGTGGTTGCCGAAGTTCGTGTCGATCTCGACGTCGTCAATCCCGTCCACGATTTTGCCGTTCTTGACGAGGGACGGTCCAAAGGACAGTGTGTTCCACACGCCTTGCTTGACAAGTTTCTGGCCGTTTGTGCTGGTTTCGTCGTAGATTTTCACGGATCCGTCGCGGTAAAAGGCGAAGCCGGCGCGGGCGCCGTCGTCGCGGTAGACCACCCCGTTGCGGATGACGATTCCGCTGTTTCTAAAACCGTAGTAGTCGCCGTTGATCGCGAAGATCGCGTTGTTGTTCGAGGCGATGGTTGACGTTTTCTGAGTGATGTTGCGGCCGAACTGGTTGTTGGCGAAAGCGGATTTCAGCGCGGTTGCGTCGGTGAGCTTCGCGGTGGCGACGTAGTAGGTGACAGTGTTGTCCCCCGAGCCGCTGGCGATCTGTTCGACCTTGACAGTGCCGTTCGCTCCCGTGTATGAACTGTCCGTCACGGTGGTTTTGACGCCGCTGCTGGAGTAGTTCTTTGCTGCGTTCGACGCGGACGCCTGCTGTTTAGCCTCGTATTCCTTGACATTTGAGATTTCGACGTGGTCGATGACGTAGCGGTTGAGCGCCCAGGCGGTTCCCGTGCCGGCCGCTAGGGCAACGGCTAGTGTGCTTGCGGCGATGACGCGCCGACGCCGCTTGTACTTGCGGGGGTTGGCCGCGCGTTTGGCCGCCTTGGCGGCCTTCCGCCGTTTCCGACGCGAAAGAGTCTCGGTGGGAAGGGTGTTTGCCGAAAGGTTGCTTGCCGGCTGGCCCTCGGCGGGCTCGTTGCCCGTGGGCTGGGCGTTTGCGGGCTGGGCCTTTGCGGTTTCGCTTCCGTTCGCGACGAGCGGCGACTCGGAGGCCGCTTTCACTTGCTCCCGTTTGTTTCGGTCGCTATTGCCGCCAAAAGGCGTTGTAATCTCATTCATGCTTTAAGTGTGAAAAATAAGACCGAAGATTAATTGGAGTTTAGCTGAAAATTTATTGGATTAAAATAATGAAGATATGAAAACTATGTTGTGGTTTATTTGGGAATATGGTTCTCGGAGTGTGTGACGTCGGGGTGCGGGTTTACGTTTGCAAAGATGATGCCTTGCGCTGCGGCGTTGGCGGAATCGCATCTTGTCGGATCAGCGGAGGGTGAGTTGTAGGCGACATTGGTGCACAAGTGCATTGGGCGACAAAGTTATCCACAGGGCGTGGACGTTGAATGCAGAAGGAGGATGAGTGGCTCTAATGTGAATCTATGAATACTTTAAGGATACGTAAGTTATGTGGGGTAGCGACCATTGTGAGTTGCTGCGCTACGGCCGTGAGCTGTTCGCCTGATTCCGTGAAGAGATCGGCTGGTTCGACGACGTCGGGCGTGACGAAGACAGCCTCATCGCCGCGGTCTGGAGTATCGTCGGGAAATGCTCGCTCTCCAGGGGCAGCTTCTTCGTCTAAGTCTGGAGTGTCTCGGCGCCTTCCGGTTAAGCCGAGTGTTGCGCCGCCCGCCCGTCCTGCGGGCATGGCATTAGTTTCGTCCCAAGGCGCGATTGCTGCGGCGGAGCATTATCTGAATTTGACGGCGTACGTAGGAGCGACTGGCGATTTTACTGAGCTTGAGGCAATGTCTGGACCGGATTGTAAGTTCTGTAGAAAATTTCTTAGTGGGGCGAAAAGGGCACACCAGAAAGGGGACTGGACAACTGTGCCAAAAGTGTCGTTTATGAAGCATCAAGAAGGCGAGGAGAGCGAAGGCAGTAATAAGTACTGGGTGAACGTTGTTGCGCACAAGGAAAAGTTCCGATTGATAAAAGCTGACGGTAGTCAACGTGAGCAAAAGGCTGAGGATCTTTTGTTCGTTTTCCTCCTTCATTACGACAATGGATGGAAAGTGGAACAACTGGATGCAGGAAGTCCAAGTAAATGGCGTGAAGTTGGATGACCAGTGTTAACTAAAATTGGTGTTCTACCTACCATTGGTGTTCTGGTTTTGGGCTCGTTTCTACATCCCTCTGGAAAGGACAATGATTATTCAGATAATTATTCCTGGTCCGGAAAAACTCAAGAAAACTCGATTCGTATCCGAGGTAAAAGCTCGTCTTCTACTACGCAGTCGCAACGCGGCCTGAATGCGAGGTCGTCATCCATTACGAGTAAAGTTACTGGACAAGCGTCGGGCTTTGAATTGAATGGCGATTGTCCGACTGATCCGAGGATTGCCACAGCGAGTTTACTCTTGTGCATCAATGGATACGCGATATTTAAGGGGCCCGACAAGACCGAGTGCTCAGTACTGTGTATTTCCGGTCCCGATCCGCAATCTAATAGTGAATATGAGCCCGTTGATGTAACGCGATTGGTGACGATCGAAGATGTAAAGCGTTTGGTTGTCTCGTCTGGGAAGGTGACTGTCAATCCTGCGCGCGGATGGGCGTACATTAATATGCCCGTCTATTATTCGTCGAATGCGGCGGCCCACGATGTGCGCATGCAGGTGGCGGGTCAAGAAGTGACCGTACATTTGACCCCGATTAGCTGGACATGGATACCCGGAGATGGAAGCGCCTCGTTTCAAACTGACGAACCGGGGAAAGGCTGGCCCAATTCTACGGTTTCGCATACGTACTCTCAGCCAGCTCAATCGGTGACCGTCACGGTCGCTGTTGCTTGGCAGGCTTCGTTCACCGTGGCAGGACTGACGTATCCCGTTGAGGGAACAGCTACCGCTACATCGTCCGCTTCTCCTTTTGAACTCGTAGAGGCTGAGTCTGTTCTTACGAACTGAATCGCACCTATGCTGAATGGTTTGTTCTAACATCTGTGCATCGTTTTTCCTCATTTTACATATAAAAATGTTCGAACTAAAACGCGACAATACTAGCTGTTTGATGTATACTAATTGATGAAAGATTTCTTAGCTTCTGTCGGCGTGAAAAGAGGTGATGACTGGAGGGCTGTCTTGTGGGCAAGTCGGTTGGCCAAAGCGTAGCGCTAGACTGCGCTCAGGCCGGCGTGGAATTTCCTCTTTTAGATAGACAGGTTTCGGTGTCCGATGAAAGGCCATGCGGGGAAAGGCCTACGACGACGCTGCGAATTAATCATTGCGGAAAACGCAAAGCCTTGGCATATCGCTAACGAGCCATTGCGTGATCGGAAAGGCTCACACCATCTTTTGATGCAAGATCAATCGCAGGTTGCCGGCTTGACGGTTGCCGGTTGTCGATTAACGGCGAGCTATCCGCAGGCAACAACAGCGCGCATAGCCACCGCGTTGATGAACAGACCATTGCTCAAGAATGAGGATCCGGGAATTGCTGCCGAAATTACGCGCGAAAGAATAATAAGTCGAGTTGCGAAAAAATCATTTAATCAACCGCGAGCCTGACAGGAGCGAGTGTCCAGCCTGCGCAACGAGGCTCCGGCCGGCAACATCCAGGATAGGAACTAGTTCTTAGCCGCAGCAGCTGCACATGTCGCTAGCCCGTACACTGCTTGACATACGCGAGAACTCACCCCGCCTATTTAGGACCCGCCAAGCCGTAGCAGTAAAAGGCGGAATTGCCCCACGGTGCCGATAAATCAGAAATGCGCTGCATGATGCTGCCCGAAAAGCAGAATTGCCGCACGACGGTACGCTGTGAGCGTCATCGAGCGGCAATCCAGAGATGTGCGTACTAGCCGGCGGAAATGGTTTCCGCAAAAGCAAGAGCTTCCTGGCCAAGAATGATGTGCCAAACGCCGGGCAGAACCTCAACCGCGCCCGCGATACCGGCGGAGTTGAGAGCATCAATGTCGACTAGTGAAGCATCCTGAACCTCTACGCGCAGACGAGTCGTCGCAATACTATCGATTGTCCCGACATTGTCACGGCCACCGAGGCCCGAGATAAGTTCTTCGACACGGCTTTGGCTGATAGAACTCGCGTTTGCTGCAGCTGCATCGGCCTCGGATGCTGCGTTGCCAATGCTCTGGGTCGCCGTGTCAGCACCAGACGCCGAACTGCCGTCGGGCGAGCTGCCTGCTTTGCTATCGGCTTCCGCGCTGATGGCGCCACCGCCAGCGGTACCGTCATCAGTGGCGCCATCGGCCTTTGCACGGACGGCGGCCTTTTCCTCAGCCGAGCGATAGTCGAAGAAAATGACCAGCAGCATGGAGGTTGCGAATGCCGCGAACACTGCGATCGCATACAGAAGGATGTTGTCGAAAGCAGGGATGGTCAGCAGCGAGGTGAAGATGAAGGCCTTGATTTTCAAGCCGCCGCCGATGCCGATAATGAGGCCGCCCACGAGGCAGCCGGGCAGCATTCGCGAGTAGATCTTCTTGAACCGCAAGTGGATGCCGTAGAGGGACGGCTCCGAGATACCCCCCAGAAGGCCGGCGGCCAAAGCGCCGGTCGCCGTTTGGCGCATCTGTGTGTCGCGATCGCGGAAGGCCAAGAACAGGACTCCGGCGGTGGCGCCAAAACACGCGAAATTCCAGGCACCCATCGGGCCCTGGATATAGTCACTGCCGATGGAAGCGATATTGGCCAACATGATCGCGTTGATCGGCCAGTGCAACCCCACGGGCACCATGAACGGGTAGGCGAGGGGAACGATGATCGCGAAAATGAATGGCGAGAAGTTGTTGATCGCACCGAGCGAGTTGCCGATCCATCCGCCTACGTAGATGCCCGCGGGGCCGATGAGGAAGGCCGTCAACGGGATCATGATGACGAATGCCAAAAAGGGGACGAAGACCAGCTGCACATTTTCGGGGATGATCTTCTTGAGCAGCTTGTACAAAAGCCCCAAAACCACGGCCATGAACAGCGGCGGGAACACCTGCGATCCATAGCTAGGCACGGTCAATGGCAAGCCGAAAACCTCAACGATGGGAATCTCGTTGCCTCCGGCGAGCTTGATCGTCTTAGCCGGATGCTCGCCCAATGTGGTGAAGCCAGGAAGCATGACGAAGGCCATGATGGCGAAACCCACCCAGGGATCGGCTCCCGCCTTCTTCGAAGCGTTGTAGGCGACCATTAGGGGCAGGAAGGTGAATACCGACTGCCACATGAGATTGACGAACGTCCAGGAAGGTGACAGGGTCACCTTCGGGTCGGACCAATTCCCGACGATGTGGAGCGTCGCCATGATCGACATGAAGGTGATGATGAGCGAAGCACCGAGCAGCGCACCCAGTACCGGACGGAACGAATCCGAGAGGAACTCGAAGAAGGTGTCAAGCCAGGCAGACTTTCCCCGAGGACCGCCCGATCGCGCCGCCGCTTTGATCTCAGCGTCGGTCGGTTCACGCTTGGTCTGCATTTCGGGCAGGGCGTTGATGGCGTTGAAAACCGTCTGCACAGCGCCGCCGATGATGACCTGATAGCGTTCCCCGGATTGGGAAACGGAACCCATGACGCCGTCGATCGAATCGACCGCCTTGCCATCGACCTTTGAAGCGTCGATAAGCTGGAAACGCAGACGCGTGGCGCAATGGGTGAGGCTGGAAACGTTCTCGGGGCCACCGACGGCGGCGATGATCTCAGATGCGGTACTCATGTCATCTCCTCAGGCCTCGTCGATCGGGACGAGAGCGCGGACTTCTTCGGGGGTGGCGGATGCCAGGGCAGCGTCCGCGAGCGACTTGCACTCGCGGTAAGAATACGCCCTGACCTTCGCTTTGATTGAGGGAATGGCGGGAATCGAGCAGCTGAGCTCATCAACGCCCAAACCTACGAGGATCGGAACGGCTTGCGGGTCGGAAGCGACGCCGCCACACACGCCGATCCACTTGCCTTTCTCATGCAGGGCTTCGGCCGCGTGGCCGATGAGAGCCAGAACTGAAGGGTCGCAGGCGTCCACCTGGGCGGCGACCTTTGCGTTTCCGCGGTCCATCGCCAGCGTGTAGCTGGTCAGGTCGTTCGAGCCGACGCTGAAAAAATCGAGGCCTTCCTCCGCGGCGAATTGCTTGGCCATAACGCCGACGGAGGGAACCTCCATCATGATGCCGAGGCTCACCAGGTCCTTGTGCGGATGGCCTTCGGTCTCCTCATCCCAGATGGCTTTCACCCGACGCCAGTCGTTCACCGTTGCAATCATCGGGAACATGACGTAAAGCTTCGCGCCCTCGTCGGCGGCGCGAATAATGGCACGCAGCTGAGGACGCAGAGTTTCGGGCCGATCAAGCCCCACCCTCACGCCGCGCAGGCCAAGGAACGGATTGTCTTCTTTACCGAGAGGAAGGTAGGGGAGGGGCTTGTCTCCGCCGACGTCAAGCGTTCGAATGACGAGTGGTTGCCCATGTTGCAGGGCAAACGCACAACTTAGGTAGACATCGGCCTGTTCGTCTTCGGTGGGGGCGTCGGCCCGGCCGAGGAAGATGAACTCGCTGCGCAAAAGGCCGACGCCCTCGGCGCCGTTCGTTTGCGCTTCGTAGGCGTCGTCTACCCCGCCGATATTGGCCACCACTTGCACCCGTCGCCCGTCGGTGGTCACAGCGGGTTCGTCTCTCTTCTCGTACTCGGCGGCCTTGCGAGCTTCCATGCGTTCTTTGCGTTCGCGAATCGCGGAAAGATCCGCATCGGAAAGATTCGTGCGGAGCTCACCGGAGGTTCCGTCGAGAACCGCCCGGGTGCCGTCATCAAGATCGAGAACGGCCCCTTCGATCCCGGCAATTGCGGGAATGTCGAGCGAACGGGCAATGATCGCCACATGGGATGAGGCCCCACCTGTTACGGTAGCGAAACCTATGACCTTCGAACGGTCAAGCTGAGCTGTGTCTGACGGGGTGAGCTCTTCCGCCACGAGAATCGTGTTGTCGGGAAGCTCGGGCTGCTCAAGCTGCTGTCCCGTGATCTCCTGAAGCACGCGGATCCCGGCGTCGCGAACGTCCGTGGCGCGCCCGGCGAGGACCTCGTTTCCAAGCGATTCCAGTTGATTTGCGAACGTCGTGTAGGCGTTGCGCCAGGCGAAGGCCGCGCTCTTCCCGGCATTAACTGCCTCGTTGGCGAGGTGGAGGAGCTCGGGATCTTGCAGCAGTTCCTCGTGTGCAGAGAAGATGGCGGCCCGTTCTTCGTCGCCTTCTTTGCGCAAACCGTCGGCCAGTTCGCCCAGAGACCACAGTGCGCGGTTGAGCCCATCGCGCAGAGTGCGCCGTTCGTCGGCCGTATTGAGGCCGGCCTCGACGATCGTGAACTCTTGTGTGCGCAGCTGAACGAGCGTGCCTACGGCCAGGCCCGGCGAAGCGGGAATGCCGATATATGTGTCGGGGTCCTCCGAGCGGCGGGCCGGCGCCTCTTGCACGGTGGCGGCCTGCGCGGGTGCGGCAGATTCAGCGGCGGGCGAGCCTGCGGGAACCGGCTCTTCCCCAAGCCCATCCTCGATCGCAGCGACAACTTCTGCGAGTGCGCGCTCGGCGTCGGGCCCGGTAGCCTTCACTTCGACCTCTTGGCCGTGAGAAAGGCCCAAGCCCATGATCGCGACGATCGACTTAGCATTGGCGGTATTGCCCAGGGAGGCGAGCTGAATGTCGCTTTCGAAGCTCTTGGCGAGGGCGACGAGCGTGGCGGCGGGGCGCGCGTGCAGACCCGTGGGATTGGGGATGGAGACGGTGCCCACGAAAACGTCGCCCCCGCTCGAGGCAGCGGACCTCTTGGGCACGGAAGGGGTGATCGTGGCGGCCAGCGACTTCCCGCCGACCACCATCCCGGTTTTAGGACGGATGGACTCGATCGAATCCATATTTGCCACAACCACCTGCGTGAGATGACTTTTCGCCTCGCGGGCCACTTGATCGACATTGAAGGTTATGAGCTTGTCGCCGACGGCGACGCTGTCTCCTTTGGCGACGTGAGGCGTGAACCCGCGCCCCTCCAAGGCGACCGTTTCCAGGCCGACGTGGATGAGGACTTCGATCCCCTCTGGCGTGCGTATTGTGAGGGCGTGATGTGCGTTTTGGAGATCGACTATCTCCCCCGGAACCGGAGCAAGAACCGTCCCGTCGAAAGGATCGATGGAAAAACCATCGCCGACCATCTTCTGCGCGCAAACGGGGTCGGGAACGCTTTCGATCGGCACTAAAACACCGGTCAACGGGGCAAGGACTTGAACATGGGCCATCGTTGGACTCATGGAAAGTCCCTCCTTTCAGGGCTCTGCCGCGAGGCTACTTGTCGGGAAGTCTATGCGAATTTGGCCGTTTTAACGAGGTCTGTCCACAAAGTGTACGGGGTCCCACAGTTAGGTCCACCGAACATATGCCATGATCGGGCTATGCGTTGGAATCCGCTCGTTCCCGAATTGTCAGTGAGCGACATAGTCGAGAGCCTTGATTTTTACGTCAAGGGCATCGGCTTCAGCGTGCTTTTCACAAGAGACGAGCCGCTGTTCGCCTACCTCGACCTCAACGGAGCCCAACTTATGCTGGAAGAAGATCACCCGGAAACGTGGTTCACCGCCAGAGTGCGCTCGCCTCGGGGAAGAGGCCTCAACTTGCAGATCGAGGTTCCCGACGTCAATGCCGTGCGCTCGCGGCTGATGGATCAGGGCATTCGGCCGTTTCGCGAGCTGAGGCAAATCTGGTACCAAACGAGCGCTCACGAGGCGGGGTTGGAGGGCCAACTCGAGTATCTTGTGCAAGATCCAGACGGGTATCTGATCCGCCTAGTCCAGGTGCTCTAGAGTTCGACAACCTCGAATCCGAGAGGTTCGACGCGCATGCCCCGGCGAGTGTCGTCTTCGTGGCCGCCCGCCGGGCGCGCGGCAGACCCTCGCTCGTAGTTTTCACGCGAATCCCAACGGGTTATGACGAAGTAGCGATTTTCGCCGATCACCGGTCGCAACAACTCGAATCCCAAAAAGCCCTCGGCCGTGTCGACGGCCTTCTTTCGGGCTGCGAAGCGTCGCTCGATTTCTTCTTGAGCTCCCTCGGGAAACGTAAGCGCCGTGATGTTGACGAATGACATGGGGCCTTTCTTTCTCTTGTTTGCTTGTTGTCCGGTTGTGCTCGCTTCGCGTCCCCGCTCTGGCTGGCGTCGGCCGATATGGCCCCTCTCGCCAGGTCAGGGGCATCGGTTTTGCCGTAGCGGTGCTGGACTTGCTTTGCCATATCGCGCGTCGGGATCAGCGACTTTAGCCGGCCAATCCTAACATTCTCAGCAGGCCGACGGCGCTGCTCCGGGATTGCGGAGAATCTCCATCAGTGGCACATTGACAAAAAGTCTGTCTCTGCCGGCTCTTTTCTTTTGTCGTCCAGCACGCCCGCGGCGACCAGCTCTTCCAGACGCTTGGTCGCCGTGGGGCGCGTGACGTTGCAGGCGTTTTCGACGTCGGCGATTTGGCAGTATGGCCGTTCGAGGAGCGAAAGAGGATCTCTGGGTTGGGAATCTGTTTGACCACCTGATCCAATCCGGCGAGCGCTGCCCGCGCGTTCGCCGCTGCCCGTAGAATCGAGCGAGTCTCCAGTTCGTCAATGGGCGGGAAAGGGAGCTCGTTGTAAGGAAGGTCGGGTTTCCACATGGAAAGATTCGAGATACGGGATTCTTGACGTGTAAAAGAATCGCCACATTTTTTACACGTCTTGGGAAGTGTAAAAATTCTCTACATGTGCCGAAAGTCGTGGTGTGTGCCGAAAGACGTGATACACATTGGATGCTTAAAGCGCCACTGGAATTTCCGGTCC
>CAUSGP010000073.1:0-9666 GCA_963531075.1 uncultured Actinomycetaceae bacterium
GCATCGTTTCGACAGCGTGCGAAACATCGCCTCCCGCCAGGTCGATCCATTCGACCCGGGCGTCGGCACGGAACCATTTTCGTTGTTTTTTTGCGAGTTGACGGGTAGACAGACAGATCGATTCGATGGCCTCATCGATTCCCATCTTGCCTTCTATCACCGAAATCGCCTGGGCATAGCCCGTGGCGCGGCTGGCGGTCGGCGAATCAGCGAGCCCATGGTCCATGAGCTTGCGAGTCTCTTCTATGAGCCCGGAAGCTATCATGGACCGTGTCCTCTCTTCGATCGCTGTATCGAGCGCTTTGGGCTCACGGGCCGCCCCGAATAAACGAACGTTTGGATAATAGGAGGTATGCCGAGGAAAACGAGGGGTATACGGCCGTCCCGAGACGCGAATTGCTTCGATTGCGCGCACCAGACGCCGAGTGTTGGCCAGATCCATCTCTTCGTATGCCCGAGGGTCTTCGCGAGCAAGCTCGCTCAGAAGCGGTCCCGGTCCTTCCCGTTCGAGCAGTGCTTGCAGTTCGGTGCGAACTCGCGGATCTTTCCCGGGAAAGTCCAAGCGATCGAGCAGGCCGGCGACGTAAAGACCCGATCCGCCTACAACCAATGGCGTTTTTCCCGAGGCGAGGATCGCATCGACGTCAGCTCGGGCGCTACGCTGGTACACGGCGACGCTTGCTTCGTCGACGACGTCAAGTGCGCCAAGCTTATGATTGATGATGCTGCGCCGAGCGTATACGGGAATCTTGGCTGTTCCGATATCCATGCCGCGATAAAGCTGCATGGCGTCGGCCGAGACTATTTCCACGGCGTCAGGCCCACCGAGAGCTTCGGCAAGCTCGAGTGACAAGGCAGTTTTCCCAGAGGCCGTCGGCCCTACGATCGCAAAAATCCTCCCCGCGCCTTCCGCTGAGAAGGTGGACTCTGGGCGCGGAGTCTTCTCACTCACGGCCTGGAGCGCCGACGAACCGTCGGCATGCCAAGGGACACCGGAGCCCGGCCCTCGGCCTCGGCCCGCAACTGTTCTTTGCGTCGCTGATAGGCAGCCCAGGCTTCTCCCGCGCGAGTCCTGCGAATCTCGAAAAGGCCGCCCGCGAGGGCGGAATCGGCTACGAGATGATGCGGTGCGCCGTGCGTCACCACGGCGCGGACCATATCGCCCGGGCGCGGGCGATCTTCCTCATCGATGCCTTCGGGCAGCGCGACGTGAACGAGCCGATTGTCCCTCGCACGCCCACTGACGCGATCGGTTTTCGCGTCTTTACGCCCATCGCCATCGGAAATGAGCACCTCGACGGCGGTTCCTTCTTTCGCCTTATTTTCCTCCGTGGAAATGCGTTCCTGAAGGGTCACGAGCCGACGGTATCTTTCGGAGACGATCTCGGGATCGATCTGGTCGTCCATATCGGCCGCCGGCGTTCCCGGCCGCGGCGAATAAATAAACGTGTACGCGGAGGCGAAACGCGAACGCTCAACCACGTCGAGAGTCGCCTGAAAATCTTCTTCCGTCTCTCCGGGGAAACCGACGATGATGTCGGTTGTAATCGCCGCATCCGGCATGCGTTCGCGAACGCGATCAAGGATGCCAAGAAAACGCGAGGAACGATACGAACGACGCATGGCTCGAAGCACGCGATCCGAACCGGATTGAAGGGGCATGTGCAGCGAAGGCATGACAGATGGAGTCTCGGCCATCGCCGATATGACGTCGTCCGAAAACGCAGCCGGATGCGGCGATGTGAAACGAATGCGCTCCAACCCTTCAATCTCCCCGCAGGCGCGCAAAAGCTTGGCAAAGGCTTGCCTATCACCAAAACCGACGCCGTAGGAATTGACGTTTTGTCCCAAAAGAGTGACCTCAATGGTGCCCTCGGCGACCACTGCTCCCACCTCAGCCAATACGTCCCCAGGTCTGCGGTCGCGTTCTTTCCCCCGCAGATGAGGGACGATGCAAAAAGTGCAGGTGTTATTGCACCCTACCGAAATCGACACCCAGGCTGCGAAAACGCTTTCCCTTCGCGTGGGAAGTGTCGAAGGAAACACCTTGAGGGATTCCTCGATTTCGACCGCGGCCTCCGCATTGTGCCGGGCCCGTTCAAGCAGAACCGGAAGCACGTCAAGGTTGTGAGTGCCGAGAACGGCATCGACCCACGGGGCTTTCTCTATGATTCCCCCACGCATCTGCTGGGCAAGGCACCCCCCGACAGCTATCTGCATGCCCGGCCTTTCCCTCTTGACGGCAGCCAATTGCCCGAGATTGCCAAAGAGGCGAGTTGCCGCATTCTCTCTCACGCTGCACGTATTGACGACTACCACGTCCGCGCCTTCGTCTCCGGCGTCCGTGGCTCGCGCGGCTTTTTCTGGCACTACGGCGACGGGAACGTAGCCGGCATCTTCGAGAAGACCGGCCAAGCGCTCGGAATCATGGACATTCATCTGACACCCGAGCGTGCGAATGGCATATGTGCGAGGGAGCTCTACAGTTGACATCGCAGGTAAGTCTAGTCCACTTTCAGTCGGTATCGTCGGCGGCAGGGTCGTACGGGTGTACCAGGTCGTCATGCGGGTGCACCAAATCATTGGCCCGTCTCAAAGCAGCCGAACAGACGTCATGGGAGAAGCCACGTCTAGCCAACGCCGCATAAACCCGTTTTTGAAGGGTTTCGGGATTGCCTCCTCCACGTTCGATACGTTTGACTGCGAGTCTGGTGGCTGCCTCGAGTTCTTCGACGTCGTCGATCTGCCCGACCGCATCTTCGATGACACCCGCATCGATTCCTTTGCGCCGAAGCTCGTCGACGATGACGCGGCGCGACGTCCCGGCTCCGGCTAGTCGCGTTCGCACCAACATGTCCGCGAAGTGGGCGTCGTCGATCAACCCGATCTCGGTGTAACGATCGAGGATCTCGAAGCGGACGTCCTCAGGCACTCCCCTTTTTGCCATGGCCTCGTCAAGCTGATAGCGAGAACGATCCATCATCGATAGCTGCCGGATGACGATCGCACGGCCCTTTTCTTCCCACTCCGCCCGAGTCGGTTCCATGACCTCAGGAATCGTCGGCCGCATTCTGCGTCTCTCTCCCTTCTTCAGGCGCGGAAGCTATCCCCATCTTCACGAGGATCTTCCCCTCGATTTCATCGGCGATCTCCGGGTTGTCCCGAAGGAAATGCCGGGCTTTCTCTTTTCCTTGCCCGAGTTGATCTCCATCGTAGGTGTACCAGGCGCCGGATTTGCGGACGATGCCCGCGTCGACCCCCATGTCAATGATGCATCCCTCGCGCGAGATTCCCTGACCGTACATGATGTCGAATTCCGCCTGTTTAAAAGGCGGCGCCATTTTGTTCTTCACGACCTTCACCCGCGTGCGGTTGCCGACCGGCTCCGACCCTTCCTTGAGAGTCTCGATCCTGCGCACGTCAAGACGAACCGAAGCGTAGAATTTGAGAGCCTTGCCTCCCGTGGTCGTCTCGGGGTTTCCAAAGAATACACCGATCTTCTCGCGCAACTGGTTGATGAAAATGGCAGTGGTTCCCGAAGCCGAAAGCGCTCCCGTAATCTTGCGCAGGGCCTGGCTCATAAGCCGAGCCTGGAGACCAACGTGCGAGTCGCCCATTTCGCCCTCGATTTCGGCCTTGGGAACGAGTGCAGCCACCGAATCGACGACGATGATGTCCAACGCCCCGGAGCGGATGAGCATATCCGCGATTTCCAAGGCCTGCTCGCCGGTATCCGGCTGGGAAACGATGAGGGCATCGGTGTCGACGCCCAACTTGCGCGCATACTCGGGATCAAGAGCGTGCTCGGCATCGATGAAAGCCGCGATCCCGCCGTTCTTCTGGGCGTTTGCCACGGCGTGGAGTGCAACCGTGGTTTTACCTGAGGACTCGGGGCCGTAGACCTCGATGACCCTTCCGCGAGGAAGGCCTCCGACGCCCAAGGCGACGTCGAGTGACGTGGCTCCGGTGGGAATGACTTGGACCTTCGTTTGGACATGATCGCCCAAACGCATGACCGAGCCTTTGCCAAATTGCCGATCGATCTGCGACAGGGCGACATCCAGTGCCTTGGCGCGATCTTCGCTCTTAGCTGCCATTTTCGTTCATTCCTTTGTGTCGATTGGGTGGACAGAACAGGTCTTCTTCACGGTCATCCCTCGCCGAGCGACCGTCTGGAACCACGCTATGTCCGACCTCCGACAAAAAACGGCCTACCCGTCAAGCCTGTTGACAAGTAGGCCGCACACGTAGCCCGTGCACCACAGTACACCGCACACGCGTTCGAGTCATTTTCATCACGGCGTGTCAATAAGCACCATTTGGCAAAAGAATTACGCCGTTTTCTCTATATTCGAAAAGCAACCGCGGGTGAGCATTCCGCATAAATTCAAGAAGAAAGTAAGCCGTCTCGGTCATCGGATGCGATGCGATGAAGGAATCTGTAAGACTCTGGCAGATCCATCGCGTTGCACATCGCATCCCAAACCGTTTGCGGTGCTTGCCCTTTCGATAGCGCCTCAGCCGGGCTCAAACCGCCGAGTTCGCTCATAACAAGGTCGTGGGCAAGACTGCGCCCTCTTCCGCGGGGGAAGACCCAGTCTAGATTCGCCCAAAACTCAGATTCGCGCACTTTCTAGCTCAGAACGCACCAATGAATCGGGAACTGAGTCGGGAACGCGCATTCGCGGGGGAACACGCCCTTCGGCAAAATCGACGCGATCGGCAACGAGGCGCAGAACGTGACTCAGGGGCACGTTAAGGGCCTTGCATATAGACGAAAGCAGCTCCGACGAGGCCTCTTTCTGCCCGCGCTCAACTTCAGAGAGGTATCCGAGAGAGACCCTCGCATCAGACGAGACTTCGCGCAACGTCCGACCCTGGCGCTGCCTGTATTCACGCAGCACTTCTCCGAGTTCGCGACGCAAAAGCGCCTGCTCAGTAGGCGCAGGACGATTGGCGACTCGGGGCGCACTATCAAACTTCCGGTTGACGCCGGTACGTAGCTCCATGGTCATCACCTTCTTCAACGCGGCCGGTCACAGATTTGTTCCCGCCTGGTTTTCGGAAAAGCGAGCTTCACCATTCCTGTGACATTTTTACCTATCAATACTGAGCATTACCTGGGAGTCTGACCAAGAAGTTCTATCAACAGGTTTACCGCGGCGTCGACGGTTTGAGATCGAACATCGGCTCTGCCACCGAAAAAACGGTGAAGCCGGGCTTGCTCCCCCAGCTTTCCAGCACATGCAATCCACACTGTCCCGGCCGGATGCCCGTCTACCGGCCCCGGTCCGGCTACCCCGGTGGTCGCCAATGCAACGTCTGCCGCGAGAAGGTCACACACCCCGCGCGCCATTTCGACGGCCACACGTTCCTCAACAGGCCCCTTCGTATGAAGCACATGACGATCCACGCCAAGAATCGAGGCTTTGATGTCCACGGCATACGCGGTGATCGACCCCCTCAGCACCGCTGAGACTCCCGGAACGTCGACGAAAGCGGAACACAGTGCACCCCCGGTGAGCGATTCCGCACAAGCCAGAGTCATCGAACGCTCGGCCAGTTCTGCAACGATGTCGCCAATCCCGTTCCGTTCCCCGCCGTCCGGGGCTTGTCGAATCTCACTCACTGCGGGCTATCCTTCGCGCTTCGGCAATATACTCCACCGCAGAGACGATCGAATAGTAAAGAGCAACGGCGATCATCGCATAGCTGGTCCAGAGCAGAGCCGTAGCGACAACGTCGGGAAGGAAAGACGCCCACGGAATGAGAATGCCGGCAATGCCCATGGACTGGAAGAACATCTTGATCTTTCCTCCACGTCCGGCAGCCATGACCTTCTTCTTGACCACTGTCATACGCATGGCCGTGATCAGCGCCTCTCTGCCGATCATAACCACCGTTATCCACCAATACAGGTGACCGTGCCACGAGAGGAGAACAAGGGCACTCGAAACGAGAGCTTTATCCGCGATGGAATCGGCGATCTTCCCGAAATCGGTCACCAGGTTTCGGCTGCGGGCCAGGTATCCGTCAGCTTTGTCCGTGAATGCCGCCGTGGCGAAAACGGCCCATGCCCAGGCCGATCGACCCGGCGTGTCATCGAGGTAGACGGCGATGAACACCGGCACGAGCACGAGGCGGATGACGGTCAGAACATTGGCGATGTTGATCAACGGGGCGTTCGCCGTCCCCTTGCCTTGACTATCACTCACGCGAGTAAGAATACCCCGGGCAGGCACCGTCATGGGCATCGATCCCCCAAGCGAAATACCGCCCCTCAGCCCCTCATGCATCACATCCGCCGCGATAGGATCTTCTCAAAAGGACCTATTATGAAATCACGCAAATATACGCCCAGTGCAATTGCATACGTAGGGGTGGCCATCGCAACGGCCGCCGTCACCGCGAGCGCGCTCGTCTTCTTGCCCGAAAGCGGCTTTCACGACGATTCGAAAAGCACGTCCTCCGATCATTCCACTTCAGCTTCGGCAAGCGGGTCGATATCGACAGGCCCCGCGTCGAAGTCCAAGAAAGCCACGCGTTTCACGATCTCATCCAGCGGCGATATCCTCCCCCATCTTTCCGTCAACCATCGTGCGAAAACGGCGAACGGCTACGATTACGCCAGGCTTCTCAGGGGAATTCAACCGTGGATCGAAGGAACGGATCTCGCCCTGTGCGCTCTCGAAGTCCCTATTGTCCCGCCGGGTGAGGAGCCTTCCAATTACCCGGCTTTTGGTTCTCCTCCACAGATCGCCGATTCCCTCAAGACCCTGGGATGGGACGGATGCGCATTGGTCACCAACCATTCGATGGATCGCGGATTCAACGGCGTCACGTCAACGCTCCACAACTGTGAGCGGGTGGGGCTCGGTCACGCGGGCACGGCCCGATCCGCCAAGGAAGCCTCGACGATCCAGTACTACACCGTGCGTTCGGGCAAACGCGACGTCGTGGTGGCTCATCTCTCAGCAAGCACTCTGACGAATGGGGTGCCCTTCCCCAAGGGAAAAGAATGGTCGTGGAACGTCGTTGGGAAACAGGGCCATCGAAAAGTCAGCGACCTCATAGCCGACGCCCAGAAAGCAAGGAAAGCGGGCGCATCCATTGTCGTCGTCTCTATGCACTGGGGCGAAGAATACAGATCACTCCCAACCGATGAACAGATGAGGATCGGTCAGATGCTCGCCGATTCGGGCAAAATCGATCTGGTGTTCGGCAATCACTCGCATGTGCCTGAGCCTGTGGCGAAACTCAACGGCGGACCCGAAGGGCGGGGAATGCCCGTAGTGTGGTCAATGGGCAACACTCTTTCGGGCCAGCGCGTCGAGAACCACGGCTATGGCGTGGTGACCGGGCTCTTCACTACGGCAACGGTCGAAGTCCCGGCGAAAGGCAAACCCTATGTAGCCGACCTGACGTGGACATCTCTCGCCCAAGACAAGACAACATACAAGGTCGTTCCTCTGGCGGATCTTAAAAAGGGTTCCCACCCCCAAGGGATAACCCTTGATGGAGGGGAGATCGAGGCTAGAGAACAGACGGTTTATCCCTTCATGAGGGAGGGCACCGAACGAGAACGGATCACTGCTCCAAAACCGCAGGGCACATTGATCCGCAACAAGAGACGGTAGGCGGCCGCGGAGGTTAGCAGGGTGGACGGCCAATTGCGAAGAGAAAACGACCGTTTGTGTGGCCGTGGTTTACTCCTCCGTGCTCACCTTCCGGTCAGTTGCCAGGCGTCCTCACCTTCTTCTCCGTAGGGATCGTCTTCGTCGTGCCAGTTCTGGGCTTCGGGGACGCCGTGCCCTTCGAGAACCTCATCAAGCTGCTCATCCCCGGCGGCGCCCGCCTGCCCGGCGGAGGCCCCGTCGTCAAAGATGCTCTGGCGCTCGCCTCTCAGCATCGCGAGCGCATTGTCCAGATATTCCGGAGTCACCAAGACATCGCGAGCTTTCGAGCCTTCGGAGGGACCGACAATCTCGTATTGCTCGAGCAGATCCATCATGCGCCCGGCCTTCGCGAAACCGATGCGCAGTTTGCGCTGAAGCATGGACGTCGAACCGAATTGGCTGGTGACGACGAGGTCGGCAGCCTGGAGCAAGATCTCCAAATCCTCGCCGATCTCCTCACGCTGCTTCTTGGCTTCCTGGACCTCCTCGAAATCGTCGCGGTAGCGTGGGGAAAGCTGGCCTTTCACATGGTCGACGACCCGCTCAATCTCCTCTTCATCCACCCACGCTCCCTGGAGGCGGATGGGCTTCGAAGCGCCAGCCGGCATGAAGAGTGCATCGCCCTGGCCGATGAGCTTCTCGGCCCCCGACTGGTCGAGGATCGTTCGCGAGTCAGCGAGCGCTGAGGTCATGAATGCCAGACGAGATGGGATATTCGCCTTGATAAGGCCCGTGACGACGTCCACCGACGGGCGCTGCGTGGCGAGCACGAGGTGGATTCCGGCGGCGCGCGCCAGCTGCGTGATGCGTTGGATCGAGGCTTCGACGTCGCGCGGAGCAACCATCATGAGGTCGGCGAGCTCGTCGACCACAACAAGAAGATACGGGTAGGGCGCGAGCTTTCTATTGGGGTCGTGGGACTGGACGGTTCCGGCTTTGACGGCCTCATTGAAGTCGACGATGTTCTTGAAGTGGTAGGCCGCCATGTCGTCGTAGCGGGCGTCCATTTCCTTGACCACCCATTCGAGGGCTTCGGCCGCTTTTTTCGGATTCGTGATGATCGGCGTGATGAGATGAGGGATGCCCGCGTAGATCGTCAGCTCAACCCGTTTGGGATCAACGAGGATCATGCGCACCTGATCCGGGGTCGCCCTCATCATGACGGACGTGATCATTGAGTTGATAAAGGAGGACTTTCCGGCTCCCGTGGCGCCGGCGACGAGAAGGTGCGGCATCTTCGCGAGATTAGCCACCACGAATTGGCCGCGAACGTTCTTGCCCACGCCGACGGTCAGCGGATGATCGGCCTTTTGGGCGACCTGAGAACGAAGGACATCGCCAAGAAGCACGGTCTCGCGATCGACGTTCGGGATTTCGATCCCAATAGCCGATTTCCCGGGAATCGGCGAAAGGATGCGGACATCGGCGGATGCGACGGCATAGGCGATGTTATTCGACAGCGCGGTGATGCGCTCGACCTTCACCCCCGGGCCGAGCTCGACTTCGTATTGGGTGACCGTGGGGCCGCGGGAGAATCCGACAACCTGCGCATCGATGCCGAAGTCGGTGAAAACCTGGGTCAGTTGGGCCACGACCTGCTCGTTGGCCTCCGTGCGCTCCTTGCCCGGCGGGCCGACTTTCAGATCGCCAAGCGAGGGAAGCTGGTAGACGATAGAGGGGTCGAGCGTCAGCTGCTGGCCCGGCGTCGGCTCTAAAGATATGTCCGGGGCCGGAAGCGAAGGCGGCTCGGTGCCTTCTATCGGCTTTTGCGACCCTGCCGTAACCGGCTTGATGACCTGCGTGGCCTCAACGTCATCCCTGGATTTCTCCTTGGCCTTTCCCTTCCTTCCCGCCCTTGCGGGGCCGCTTTCGGGGAGGACCTCCGTCGCTTCGCCGCCCGCAAGCACCTCTGTGGGCGGAACCTGGCCGTCAGTCTGCTTCTTTTTTCTGGCGAAAAGCCGCGAAGGCTTGGGGGCTTCCTCAATCGCTG
>CAUSGP010000074.1:0-9574 GCA_963531075.1 uncultured Actinomycetaceae bacterium
CCTCATCGAAGGGTTGGACAAGGCTGACAAACCGGTGGCCGGGCGCCTCATGGGCGGGGCGCGCAAGCAGATTCAAGCCGCCTTGGCCGAGGCGACGGCAAGACTCGAGGCCGAGGAAGCCGCGGCAGCACTGGAAAGGGAGAAAGTCGACGTCACCGTCCCCACGCGCCGCAATCCGCGGGGTGCACGTCACCCTTTGACCGTTCTGGTCGAAGACGTTGCGGACTTTTTTATCGGCATGGGCTGGGAGATCGCCGAGGGTCCTGAGGTTGAGCACGAGTGGTTCAATTTCGACGCCCTCAACTTCGGGCCCGACCATCCCGCTCGCCAGATGCAGGACACCTTTTACGTTTCGGGCGTTCAGACCGTCGCAGGCGCAACGGCCGATGCGGCGGGCGAGGTCGAAGCTCAGCCAGGCCTCGTGCTGCGCACGCACACGTCGCCCGTGCAGGGGCGCGAGATGCTCGAGCGCGGCGCTCCGCTGTACATCGCTTGCCCGGGCAAGGTCTTCCGAACCGACGCGCTGGACGCGACGCACACTCCCGTCTTCCACCAGGTGGAGGGCTTGGCCGTGGACAAGGGCCTGACGATGGCCGACCTCAAGGGCACGCTCGACCATTTCGCCCGGGCGATGTTCGGCCCCGAGGCCAAAACGCGCCTTCGGCCGTCATTTTTCCCCTTCACCGAGCCGAGCGCCGAGATGGACCTGTGGTTCCCCCAAAAGAAGGGCGGGGCCGGATGGATCGAATGGGGAGGCTGCGGCATGGTCAACCCGGAGGTTCTGCGCAACGCCGGGATCGACCCCGACGAGTACACCGGATTCGCCTTCGGCATGGGCCTGGAGCGCACCCTTATGCTCCGCCACGGAATCGCCGATATGCGCGACATGGTCGAGGGAGACGTGCGCTTCTCCCTCCAGTTCGGAACCACAGGAAGGGGTAATTAAGATGCCGCTCGTACCCACGCAATGGCTCGCCGAGCACGTTGAGCTTCCCGAGGGCCTGACTGCTCAGGAACTGGCTGCCGCACTCGTCAAAGTCGGCCTGGAAGAGGAGACGATCCACTCCGCGGAGGTCACGGGGCCCGTCGTCGTCGGCAAAGTGCTTGCCCGTACCCCCGAAAAGCAGAAGAACGGCAAGGTCGGCACGCGGATCTCGTCGGAATGAACAAGTACGGTTTCGACGAGGCAAGGCCGGTTCTCGAACGGGCCTCGGCTCGCGAAACCGCAGCCCGCGTCGCCCTCGGGGCGATTGCCGGAGCCATCAATCGGCAGGTTGCTGGGATCTCCATTCTCTCGAGGGTCGTGCGCATAGGCGATGTCGTCGATGAAACCGACGTCCCGAATCCTGGCAGCGTCGAAGCTCTCGACGCGAGCCCCGTGCGATGCCTCGATGCTGCGACGGAGGCTGCGATGATCGCCCAGATCGATGCAGCAAAAAAAGATGGCGACACTCTGGGCGGCGTGGTTGAAGTCATCCTCTACGGAGTCCCGCAGGGTTTGGGGACATATACGACGCCTTTAGGACGCCTCGATGCAAGGCTTGCTGCCGCAGCGATGTCGATCCAGTCGGTCAAGGGCGTCGAGATCGGCGATGGCTTCGCCAGTGCTGCGCGCCGGGGAAGCGTGGCGCACGACGAAATCATCCGCGAAGATTCTCTCAAGAGGTTGACGAACAGGGCAGGTGGGATTGAAGGAGGAATGTCCAACGGGGAGCCACTGCGCATTCGATTGGCTTTCAAACCCATTTCCACCGTTCCCAGGGCTCTTCGAACAATCGATACAGTCACCGGCGAAGCTGCATCAGCCCTTCACCAGCGTTCTGACACCACGGCTGTGGTTCCCGGTGCTGTGGTCGCCGAGGCGATGGCCTCGCTCGTCGTCGCCGAGGCCCTCATCGAAAAGACTGGAGGGGACTCTGTCAGCCAGATGCGCGCTTCGCTGGCCGCCTACCTCCAGTCCATACCGGAGACCCGCAAATGAGCGTCAAAGCCGTTTTTGTCGGGATGCCGGGGGCTGGAAAATCCACGGTTGGTCGAATCGTGGCGGAAGTTCTCGGTTGCGAATTCCGAGATTCCGACGAGCTTATCGTGCAGGCAGAAGGCCGAAGCATCGCCAGTATTTTCGCCGACGACGGCGAGGCCGGATTCCGATCGATTGAGGCCCGTGTCGTGGCTCGGGCGCTCATCGATTTCGACGGTGTGCTCTCGCTGGGCGGAGGAGCGGTTCTCACCGAGTCCACGCGACGTATTCTCCAGGGATATCCCGTGATTCTCATCGATGTTGACGACGACGAGCTGGTCAGAAGAGCGACTTATTCGTCTACCGTGAGGCCACTGCTCGCGGATGACCCCGCGGTGCGAATAGCCGCGCTACGCCAAGAACGGAACGTGTTGTATCGCGAAGTGGCTCAGCAGGGGGTCGTCTCCGGCAATGGATCCATTGAAGACGTGGTGGCCGAAGTCCTCACCATGTTGGACCTAGAAGAACCGGAGGAAGAGATAGCGCGAACGGCAACGGAAGAATCGGAATCGAATTGAGCCTGGCGATACTCTTAGGCCCTCCCGGGGCGTTCGTCTCCGAGTGCGCGGGGCTTCTTTCGCAACTCACCGGGCTTCCGTATCTCGACGTGAACGATGCAATCGAAGCCGCTACCGGCGCAAGTCCTGAGCGCATCGTCACGACAAGGGGAGCCGACGAATTGCGGAAGATAGAATCGCAGCTGGTCGCCGCAATTCTCAACTCGATCGATGCCGGAGAAACGAAGATTTTGGCGTTGAGTTCGGGAGCGCTCGGAGATTCTGACGACGACGAAGCATATGCCTCCATCAGGCGACGAATGGCAGATCTGGCCGAAGGCGGGGCGACGGTTATCCATTTGACCGGAGACCTGAAAACCCTCGTCAAAAGAACGGGGCTAGGCGGGCCGCGGATCGCCGCGGTCGAATCACCGCGGCGGATCTTCTACGGCCACCTCAAGCGTCGCGAACCGCTCTATGCCTCGCTTTCCAACTCGACTATCGACACCACGGGCAAGAGCCTTTCGGAAACGGCGGCGGAGGTGGCTCGTCTTATCGGCTACTCGATCCTCTGACGTCGTTTTGGAAAGGTCCTAGCTCCGGTTTTTCGAAGGTTTATAGCCGCTCCTATATGGCGGATGCACTCGCTCCTTTTCAGTGTTCGTACCCCGATCTTCTTCTGCCTGCGAGTAATTTTCTCGGGGCCTTCCGCGGAGGTTTTCGAGCGTGCAAAAGAGGTGCTCCGTGTCATAGCGGCCGTTTCCGCACGGAAGCGAGCCAGCCTGTATCCTAGGGTCGGCGCGCAAGAGGCGCGAAAGGCAACAGATAAGGAGCCCTTGTGGCAAGCACTAACGATCTGAAAAACGGCATGGTTCTCAACATCGACGGCCAGTTGTGGAGCGTCGTCGAGTTCCAGCACGTCAAACCGGGCAAAGGCCCAGCATTCGTGCGCACCAAGCTCAAGAACGTCTTGTCGGGCAAAACCGTGGACAAAACGTTCAATGCGGGAGTCAAGGTCGAGACGGCCACCGTCGATCGTCGGGATATGCAATACCTGTACAACGACGGCACGGATTTCGTCTTCATGGATATGGAGACCTACGATCAAATTCCGGTTTCGCCTGAAACCGTCGGGGATGCGGCGAATTTCCTCCTCGAAGAACAGCAGGTGATCGTCGCCTCGCACGACGGTCAGGTGCTTTTCGTCGAGCTGCCGGCGTCAGTCACACTCGAAGTGACGTACACCGAACCCGGCCTTCAAGGCGATCGCTCCAATGCGGGAACCAAGCCCGCCACGGTGCAGACGGGATACGAGGTTCAGGTTCCCCTTTTCCTCAATCAGGGTGACAAAGTTAAAATCGACACCCGCACGGGCGAATACCTCGGCCGAGCAACGGACTGATGCCCGAAAAGAACAAGACGGCGCCAGAAAAGAACAAGACGGCGTCCGAGAAGAACAAACGTCGGCGCAGGGACGGTTTCACCGCGAGGACCAAACAGCGCAATCGTGCCCTCGATGTCATTTTCGAAGCCGACGAACGCGACCTGCTCGGTCAAGGAGACCTTCTCGTCCTGCTCAACGACCGCAAAGTCGTTTCCACAGCGCAAAGTCCCATAGGAGATTTCGGCGTGAGCATTGTCGAAGCATATGCGGAAAACGCCGACGATATCGACACCATCGTCGAGGCGGCCAGCGAAGATTGGGCGATGAGCCGAATGAACGCAGTCGATCGTTCGATTCTGCGCGCCGCGGCGGCCGAGCTTGTGTACATCGGAACCGATCGCGTTCACGTGATCCCCGAATGGGCAAATTTGGCGAGAGAGTACTCGACCGAACAATCGGTTGGCTTCATCATGGGGGTTCTTAACAAGGTGGCCGACATACGCAAGCGCGAGCTCTCGGGAGGAGCGGAATCGGAAGATTGAGCGAGCCCTGTTGCATTGGCCTCACGCAAACGCTAGCGTAATCGATGGAACCCGCCTGGTTCCGATTTCTTTAAGTCCGTCCTGCGAGGCGGAGAAGGAGGCCTATATGGCAGACAAGGCGCGCGCCCGTACGGTGCTTGACGCCAGCGACATTGAGCGATCGCTCAAACGTATCGCTCACGAAATCCTCGAACGCAATAAGGGAGCCGAAAACCTTATTCTTCTCGGTATTCCCACCCGCGGGGTGCCGCTCGCCCAGCGGCTCCGCGATGCTCTTCGCGAAGCGGGAGGCGTGGATGTGCCCGCCGGATCGTTAGACATCACGATGTATCGCGATGATCTTCGCAACAATCCCATTCGCGTTCCTCACCCGACCAGCATTCCCGACGGCGGCATCGACAACGCCACGGTTGTGCTGGTCGATGACGTTTTCTACTCAGGCCGGACGATTCGCTCCGCCTTAGAAGCCCTCGCCGACATCGGAAGGCCCGCCGCGGTTCAACTGGCGGTTCTCGTTGATCGCGGGCATCGCGAGTTGCCTATTCGCGCCGATTATGTTGGTAAGAATTTGCCGACGTCGCGCGCCGAAAAGGTGCGGGTGAATCTAGCTCCCACCGACGAAGCCGATTTCGTAGCGATTGAGGAGGCCTGAGATGCGCCATCTTTTGGGAACAGACGAACTGACCCACGCCGAGGCTCTCCAGATCCTGGACACGGCCGAGACAATGGCCGCGACGCAGTCGCGCACAATCAAGAAGCTCCCCGTTTTGCGGGGACGCACGGTGGCGACGACCTTCTTCGAAGACTCGACGCGCACCAGGCTGTCCTTCGAAGCGGCAGCCAAACGGCTCTCGGCAGATGTCATCTCTTTCTCAGCGAAAGGATCATCGCTGTCGAAAGGCGAATCTCTCAAAGACACCGCCCAAACGATCGTTGCAATGGGAGCCGAAGCCCTCATCGTGCGCCACAGCGCTTCGGGCGCACCGCACAGGCTGGCCCACTGCGGGTGGATTGACGTTCCGATCCTCAACGGCGGCGACGGCACCCATCAACATCCCACCCAGGCCCTGCTCGATTCCTTCACGTTGCGCCGCCACCTGCACACCGGGCAGGACAAGGCCGCCCCGCAAGGCTCCGACTTGGCCGGCGCGCACGTCGTGGTGGTCGGTGACATCCTCCACTCCCGTGTCGCTCGCTCGAACGTCGATCTTCTCTCCCTTCTCGGCGCGAAGGTGACCTTGGTTGCTCCGCCAACCCTCTTGCCCGTTGGCATGGAGGAGTGGCCGTGCGAGGTGTCCTACACGCTAGACGATGTGCTCGAATCCAAGCCCGAAGCCGTCATGATGCTGCGTGTCCAGCGTGAGCGCATGAGCGGAGCGGGAGGAGGATTCTTCCCATCGCCCGAGGAGTATTCGCGACAGTACGGCCTGAACGCCGAGCGCCTTTCCATGCTCAACGATGACGCCGTGCTCATGCATCCGGGCCCGATGAACCGCGGTCTGGAAATTTCCGCCGATGCGGCAGACTCCGCCCACTCGGTGGTTCTCGAACAGGTGGCCAATGGAGTGTCCGTGCGCATGGCCGCCCTCTACCTTCTTCTGGCGCACGGCGAGGAGATTTCGGCATGAGCGAGTACATTTTCAAGCGGGCGAGGCTGTTGGGCAAAGATGTTGTGGATATCCACGTGCTCGACGGCATGATCGCCGCGGTATCGAACGACGAGATTTCCTCGGCGAGCGCGACGGTCGTGGACGCTTCGGGCCTTGTCGCTTTGCCCGGGCTCGTGGATTCGCACACGCATCTGCGCGAGCCCGGTCTGGAGGACTCCGAGACCGTCCTGACCGGTTCGCAGGCCGCGGCCGCGGGAGGCTACACCTGCGTCAATGCCATGGCCAATACGACGCCCGTCCAGGATTCGGCCGGCGTCGTTGAGCAGGTCATGCGCCTGGGAGAGATTGCCGGATATGTGGATGTGCGCCCCGTGGGTGCCGTTTCCTCCGGGCTGGAGGGCAAGCATCTTGCCGAGCTTGGGGCCATGGCCGCCTCGGACGCTCAGGTCCGCTACTTCTCCGACGACGGAAAATGCGTTTTCGACCCGGTGCTCATGCGCAGGGCGCTCGAATACGCAAAGGCCTTTGACGGCGTCGTTGCCCAGCACGCCCAGGATCCGCGCTTGACGGAAAAGGCGCAGATGCATGAGGGCGATGTATCGGCCGAGCTCGGGCTGGCTGGCTGGCCGGCGGTCGCCGAGGAGTCGATCATCGCCCGCGACGTGCTTCTGGCCAAGCATGTCGGCTCAAAGGTCCACATTCTCCACGTTTCCACGGCTGGATCGGTCGATCTCGTCCGCTGGGCAAAGGCCCAGGGAATCGCCGTGACGGCCGAGGCCACGCCTCATCACCTGAGCCTCGACCATACGGAAGTCCGCTCCTACGATCCGATGTTTAAGGTCAATCCTCCGCTTCGCCCACGCGAGGATGTCGAGGCTCTGCGCCGCGGCGTCGTCGATGGGACGATCGACGTGATCGGAACCGACCACGCGCCGCATCCCATCGAGGAGAAAGACTGCGAGTGGGCGGTCGCGGCCAATGGAATGATTGGCCTGGAGACGGCGCTTTCGGTTGTCCAGGAGTCGCTTGTGGACACCGGCCTTATCGACTGGGAGGACGTGGCGAGGCTCATGAGCTACGAGCCCGCGCGCATATGTGCCAGCCCGGATCAAGGCCGCCCGGTGGCCGCGGGGGAGCCGGCGAACCTCTGCTTCGTCGATCCCGATACGAGCCGGGAGATTTCCGGGCGCGCCAGCCACTCGAAGTCGCACAATACCCCGTGGGAAGGCCGCGCCCTTCCAGGACGGGTGATGTTCACCGTCCACCGGGGTGTGCCGACAGTGTGGGAGGGCGAGCTCCGCTCCCACAAGGATGTCATGGCCGATCGTGCGAAGCTCGATCGCGTCGGCCAGCTGGCGGTCTGAAAACGCTGCAAGTCTGAGACGCTCAACGTGCGGATGCGGTCGTCCGATCGCATCCGCACGTCTTATGAATACGTCCCACAGAGTTATGTCCCATGGAGGAAAAATGACGACGTTCGGTCAGCGCCTGCGCCAATCCATGGCGGCCCGAGGGCCGGTGTGCGCGGGAATTGATCCGCACGCGGGCCTGCTGCGGCAGTGGGGGCTTGAAGACAGCCCGGCCGGTGTGCGCGAGTTCTCACTGCGCACGATCGACGCGCTGTACGACCGCGCCGCGGCATTCAAGCCGCAGTCCGCCTTCTACGAGCGGCACGGCGCGGCGGGGGTCGCCGCGCTGGAGGAGACGCTGCGCGCCTGCCGCGACGCCGAAGTTCCCGTTATCGCCGACGTCAAGCGCGGAGACATCGGCTCGACGATGGACGGATACGCCGACGCCTACCTCAGCGGCCCGCTCAAGGCCGACGCATTCACCGTCTCCCCATATCTCGGGCCTGGATCGCTCGAAGCCACGGCGCGCCGCGCGGCCGAGCTGGACGGCGGCCTGTTCGTCCTCGCGCTCACATCCAACCCCGAGGGCGCCCAGCTCGCCGCCTCCAGACCGAGAGCGCCGGAGCCGGCGCCCAGATCCAGCACGCGGGCTCGCCCTCCGTTGCGGGCAGGGTGGTCGAGGCGGTCGCCGCGTGGAACGAGGACATCGCCCCGGGCTCCTTCGGCCTCGTCGTCGGCGCAACCATCGGGGATGACGCCCGCCGGCTCGGTATCGATCTTCCGTCGTTTCCAGGCGTTTTCCTCGCCCCCGGAATAGGGGCGCAGGGCGCGGGCGCCGATGAGCTCCGGCGGGTCTTCGGCTCGGGGATTTCTCGGGTCTTGGCTTCGGCCTCCCGATCAATCCTGGCCGGCGGCCCCACAGCAGCAAGGCTGCGTGAAAACTTTGCCCGCACGCTCGCCACGGTTGAATCCGCCCTTGGATAACCGCAAGCCAGGTAGCATGGAGCGCATGGACAACCGCGCTTTCGTCGTCGTAGGTCCTTCCGGCGTGGGCAAAGGAACCGTGCTCAAACAGGTTCTCGCACATGCGCCCGAATGCTGGCTTTCGGTGTCTGCCACCACCAGGGCGCCCCGGCCCGGCGAGCGGGAAGGAGTCGACTATTTCTTCGTCAGCGACGAACGCTTCAGCGAGCTCGTAGAAACCGGACAGATGCTTGAATGGGCGTGGGTCCACGGAGTCAACCGGTACGGCACCCCACGCGAGCCCGTGGATGCCGCCGCAGCCCGCGGCCGCATTCCCGTGCTCGAACTTGACCTCGCCGGTGCGCGCCAAGTGCGTCGATCGATGCCCGAGGCGATGCAGATATTCATTGCTCCGCCCGCGTGGGAGGAGCTTGAACGTAGGCTGCGGGCCAGAGGAACCGAAGGCCCCGAGGAAATCGCCCGCCGTCTGGAGACGGCCCGTGAGGAAATGGCGGCTATGGAAGAGTTCGACATCGTCGTCGTCAACGATTCCGTGTCGCGTGCCACGGAAGAGCTGCTGCGCATTTTTGGAATCTCACGATAAAATAAACTTCTGGACGTCTAGCTATAAGAGGGAAGAATGTTCGGAACAGTTCCTGAGCCCGAGGGCATCACCAACCCGCCTATCGACGAACTGCTCGAGAAGGTGGATTCGAAGTATGCCCTATCGGTCTACGCCGCCCAGCGTGCCCGGCAGATCAACTCCTACCGTCAGGAGATGACCCGGGGCGACGGCAATATCACCACGTTCGGCCCGCTGGTTGAAGCGAGTCCCGAGGATAAGCCATTGTCCGTAGCCCTGGAGGAAATCCGGGAGGACAAGGTCGAATGGACCACGGAAACCGACTGACGGCTCGAAAGGCCTTCCGAAAGGAAGGCCCTCTTTCTGTCATCGTCGGCGTATCCGGGGGGATCGCTGCCTACAAGGCGTGCATCGTGGTACGCCTGCTCAGAGAAGCCGGCCATCAAGTGACCGTCCTTCCCACCCGCGCAGCCCTTGATCTCGTTGGGGCGGTCACGTGGGAGGCGCTCTCCGGGGCGCGAATTCACACCGATGTGGCCGAAGATCCGGCCGACGTCGCCCACGTGAGGCTGGCGCGGGAAGCCGACGCGATTGTCGTTGTGCCGGCCACCGCCAACACCATCGCG
>CAUSGP010000075.1:0-9497 GCA_963531075.1 uncultured Actinomycetaceae bacterium
GCTGGCTAAAGTGGCGACGGACTACGGTTCGCAGACGCTCCTGCCGATTCCGTTGCTCGTCGTCGCCGCCATCTGGTACCTGGCCATCACGTCTGTGCTCATGGTCGGCCAGGCGCGCCTGGAAGCCTACTACGGCAAAGGATCGGAAGATTCGACTTCCCGCCCGTCGCGGCGGGGGCGGCGCAAGCGGAACAATTCGCGTCAGGCCGCCATCAACGCCGCCCACACGACGCCCCAAACCAATATGAACGAATGGACACCGTAGGAGAAAACATGGCAATGGTTGAGGTTCAAAACGTCCACAAGTTCTTCGGGGACCTGCACGTCCTCAAGGGCGTCTCCCTTCAGATTGAGGCGGGCGAGGTCTGCACGATTCTTGGCCCGTCCGGTTCGGGCAAATCGACGCTTTTGCGATGCGTCAACGTTCTGGAAGAGATCCAGGCGGGTTCGATATGCGTGGACGGAACCCTCATGGGCTATCGGAAAGACGACGCCGGGCGCCTGCACGAGCTGCGTCCGAAGGAACTCGCGGCACAGCGCTTGCCGATCGGGATGGTCTTCCAGAGATTCAATCTCTTCCCCCATATGACGGCCTTGGAAAACGTCATTGAGGCGCCGATCCGCGTCAAGGGGATCGCCAAGGCCGACGCCGAATCCACAGCCCGCGACCTACTTGAACGGGTGGGGCTGACCGACAGAGCCGATCACTATCCGAGCCAGCTTTCGGGCGGCCAGGCGCAGCGGGTGGCCATAGCGCGGGCTCTGGCGATGGAACCGGATCTCATGCTCTTCGACGAGCCCACATCCGCCCTCGATCCCGAGCTCGTGGGCGAAGTGCTTTCGGTCATGCAGGATTTGGCGGCGTCGGGCATGACGATGATGGTGGTCACGCATGAGATGGGCTTTGCCAGGGAGGTCTCGGACACGGTCGTCTTCATGGACGAGGGCATCATCATTGAGAGCGGAAAGCCGCGGGATGTGCTCGTCAATCCGAGCAATCAGCGCACCAGAGATTTCCTCGACAAAGTGTTGAGTCACGATTCGTGAGGCGAGCCGGGTGAGCATTGGCCGAACGAGGCAAGCCCGGATCGGCCTTCCGCTCCTCGTCAGGCCTTCAGCGACTCTCACCCAGGGGCTCGCCGTTCCAAGACAGCGCCCGATATCCACGGGCGAGATCGCCTTCCAGTACGCACATGTGCCCGTTCTTCAGCACCTGCAAGGGCGCCGCATCCATACTCAGTGTTTTGCCCACGGCATCGGCGTCAATGCCGGAAGCACGCATGCACGTCCAGAAGCCAATGACCGCACCATGACTGAAGACGGCCGCGGCGCCGGCGCCGCTCGCTTCGATCCTGCTGATAGCGGCGTCGTAGCGCTCGAGCACGTCCTGCCCGGTCACGCCACCGCCCATGCGCTCGTTGAGCCGACCCGTAAGCCACCGTCGCACCGTACCGAGGTATCCGCGGTAGGTAGCCTCGTCGCTGCCGCCCTCCCATGAGCCTGCCTCGATCTCCCGTAGGCCATCGAGTTCCACCGGCACGATGCCGCGCGAAAATGCCAAAGGCTCGGCCGTCTCGCCGGTGCGGCGAAGCGTGGAAACGTAGATCCCTCCCAATTCCACGCCGTCGAAAGCGCCGACCAAAGCCGCGGCCTGCTCGCGGCCAAGATCACTCAGATGGGCGCCGGGTGGATTCGAATCGAGAATATGGTGAACATTGTTCGTCGTCTGGCCGTGCCTAATCAGATAGATGCGCATGTTTTCCTCGATTCGTCCTCTCCAGAGTCGCGGCGCACTCGAAGGTCCAATGCCTCCTCGCCCCTTTTTGCGTCAGAGCACCTCGCAAGTGGCATGTCTACCCGATTGCGGCCGGCCCTCGCCTCAGTCTGCGCCTTGCTAGGGCCTTCTCTTCGGCCGCAAAGCGCAATGGCACGATTGCACCGCGATTGCGCGGTTTACCGTACCCCGAGGCATCTCGTTTACGGTACCCGAGTCGCCTCATGGGAGCAACGAGGCGTGCGCTTAGTTTCGCGGCTCCATGCCAAAAAAGATCTTTTCGACGTCGGCGCGCGCCCTCCGTGCCGAACGCATGTACTCCTCCTCGATATCGTGTTTGGCGGCTGCATCACGCCCCATAAGCGCCGCGACGGCCGCCAGGTCGCGTACCTCGTGCGATAGGACGTCGATCCTGCCGCCGGACGTCCTGCCGGAGGCCAGCACATTGATATCGCGCAGAGTCGATGCGAGCTCCCACGATCGTGTGAGACGTCGCTCTTCGTCAGCAGAAATGAGCCCGGCCTTGGCGGCGCCCCGCAGGGCCTCAAGTGTGGAAACCGTGCGCAATTCGGGGTGATTCCAGGCATGACGCAATTGAAGAAGCTGGGCCGTCCATTCAACGTCCGCCAAACCGCCCCGCCCGAGTTTCACATGACGATTTGCCGACACTCCGCTCGGTATCCTTTCGTTTTCCACCCGCGCTTTCATCGTTCTGACTTGGCGAATATGCTCCTGGTCCAAACCGCCCTCCGGATAGCGAAAGGCGTCGATCATCTCGATAAAACGCTTCCCCGTCGCGATGTCTCCCGCACAGGGACGGGCGCGAAGAAGAGCCTGCAATTCCCAAATGTGTGCCCACCGCCGCAGGTATTCCGCGTAAGAATCGATGCTGCGCGCAAGCGAGCCGCGCCGCCCTTCCGGCCGCAGGTCGGAATCGACAACAAGTGGAGGCTCGCTGTCGAGATCGCCCAACAGTCTCGTCACTTGAGAAGCCACCTCGTTGGCGAGCTTGGCGGCTTCGGCAGGCGCCGCATCGTCGAACGGCTCATGGACGAAGACGACATCCGCATCGGAGGCATAGCCCATTTCTCTGCCGCCCATCCGTCCGAGCGCGATGACCGCGTAGGAACTGAGCGGGCGTTCCATTCCCAGTTTCTCGCATGCCGCCGGAACTGCCGCACGCAGGGCGGCTTCGACGGCGATGTCCGCGGCGCTGGATATGGCTGCCCTCGACGAAACGGGGTCGATCGTTCTAAGCACCTGCCCCATGGCGATGCGCAAAAGCTCGCGCCTTCTGAGATAGCGGCCTGCGCGGGCGATTTCCTTCGGGTCGAACCTGCGTGAAATCAACGAAGCGAGCTCGCCTTCCAGCTCCTTTCGTCCTCGCGGCACAAGCCCCTCTTCGTCGAGAAGCCAGGAGACAGAGCCCGCGATAGCCGGCAGTTCTTTGGCTACATACCGCGAGGTGGACAAAAGAGTGCACAGCTTTTCGGCAGCAGCTCCGCCATCGCGCAACGATCGAAGGAACCACGATGTTCGCCCCATCCGCTCGGAGAGGACGCGGAAGGCGAGAAGCCCGGCATCCGGGTCAGGACCGTGGGCGAACCAGCCGAGCATAACGGGAAGCAACTGCCGCTGAATGGCAGCACCGCGGGAAATTCCACCCGTGAGGGCCCGAATGTGCCGCAGCGCTGCAGCTGCGTCTCTGTAGCCGATGGCTTCCAGGCGGGCTTTGGCCGGCCCTTCCGAGAGAGCGATGTCATCGGGCGAAAGGCGTGCCGCCTCGGGGAGCAGCGGGCGATAGTAGATCTCTCGGTGCAGGGCGCGCACCTCGCGGCGCGTCCCCTGCCACAGACGTTCCAGATCGTCGGCGCCGGCAATGCCGGGCAAAGACATTGCCCGAGCCAAAGTGCGCAGATCGTCGGCTCCGGTGGGCAACAGGTGGGTCCGCCTGAGCCGTCTGAGCTGAACTCGATGCTCGAGAACGCGCAAAATCCTATAGTCCCGGTCAAGTTTTTCGGCGTCGGCCCTCGACACGTAGGAGCCGTCGCGCAAAAGCCGCAAACCGTCGACGGTGGATCGAACCCGAAGAGCCTGATCCGTACGTCCGTGAGCCAGCGGAAGCAGTTGAACGGTGAATTCGACGTCGCGCAACCCGCCCTTGCCCAGCTTGAGCTGGCGATTCGCCTCCCTTGCAGGAACGTGGTTTTCGACTCGGCGGCGCATTGCCCTGGAATCTTCGACGAAGTTCTCGTGGCCGGCCGCTTCCCATACCATCGGCCACAGCGCAGCCATGTACTCCTCGCCCAGATCACGGTCGCCGGCTATCGGCCTCGCCTTGAGAAGGGCTTGAAACTCCCATCCTTTGGCCCATCTCTTGTAGTAGGCGACGTGGGATTCGAGAGTCCGCACCAGGGGGCCGTCCTTTCCCTCCGGCCGCAGGTTGGCATCAAGCACCCACAGGGCCGGCTCTGCGGAAGGCGCCGAGACGATGTGGGCCGCCGCGCATGCCAGTTTCGAAGCAATTTCGACGGCTTCCTCAGGCTCCTCGAAATCGCCGTTCGCCGGGGAGACGTCAGGGTCGGAATCTCTGGCAGGCCGCGCGACATAGACGACGTCGACGTCGGACACGTAATTCACCTCGCCCGCCCCGGTCTTCCCCATGGCGACTATCGTCAAATCCACGCATTCGGATCCCAAAGTTTGCGCCCGAGCTATCGCCAGCGCCGCTTCCAGCGCTCCGCCTACGACCGCCGAAATGGCGGCTGAAACAGCGGGCATCGCCTCCAGAGGGTCGGAGCATGTGAGATCGCATGCGGCGATTGCCAGAATCCTGCCGTAGTACCAGCGACGCAAGGCATTGACCCGTTCGGCTCCCCCCGACTTGGCGACGGGGCGTCTGCCCCCACTCGCCTCGACAGCGGCCAAAGCTCCCCCTTTTTCCGCCTCCTCGGTGAAATCCTCGAGCTCAACGGCCTCGCCCGGGGACCGCGTATCCAGGGAGCTCAAAGCCTCAGGGTGGGCCACAAGGAAGTCGCCGAGTGCTTTGGATAACCCGAGAACGGCGAGAAGGCGACGGCAGGCTGGGCCTTCGAGCAAGTCGCGCAATTGCCGCCCCTCAGGGCAGGCTTCGACCAGGCGCGTCAACAGGAGCAGACACTGATCCGGGTCCGCCGCCTGGGCGAAAGCTTCGATTCGTGGTGGGGCGACGCCCGCTCGTGCGCATTCTTCGAGGAGCTGTTCGGCTTTCGCCACCTGCGTGAAACCGGCTTTGCGCAGGCGAGCGGAAACGGACTGTTCGCGCATGGATGCTCAGTAGGTCGGAAGAAACCGCGTACGTTCGTACGGCGTCACCTGGCGATGGTAGACGTTCCATTCATGGCGTTTGTCTCGCAGGAAGTAGTCAAAGCAATCCTCTCCTAGAGTTTCGGCCACGAGCTCCGAAGATTTCATAAGCTCAACCGCTTCCCCCAAAGAGCTGGGCAAGCCTTCGATTCCCGATATCTCGCGTTCCAGGTCCGACATGAGGGCAACATCCGTTTCAACGGCGACGGGCAGATCGTAATCCCTTTCGATTCCCCGCAGGCCAGCGCGCAGCACCACGGCGAATGCGAGGTAGGGGTTCGCGGCTGAATCCAGTGCGCGGTATTCGATCCTCGCCGATTGGGGTTTGTTCGGGCTGTGAGCCGGAACCCGCACGAGCGCCGAACGACTGTAGGGACCCCAGTAAACATAAGAAGGCGCCTCGTCGCCGCTGTAAAGGCGCTTGTAGGAGTTGACGTGCTGGTTGGTCACTGCCGTTATCTCGCGGGCGTGACGCAGGAGCCCCGCCAGGAACTTCTGGCCGGTTCGCGAAAGCCCGCCGGGTCCGGTGGCATCGTGGAAAGCAGGCTTATCTCCCTCGAAAAGCGAAAAATGGGTGTGCATGCCGTTTCCGGGCGAGTTGACGAGCGGTTTGGGCATGAAGGAGGCGTGAACGCCCTGCTCAATAGCGATTTGCTCAACGACCGTTTTAAGGGTCATGACGTTGTCCGCCATCCTCAGCGCATCCGTGTATCGCAAATCGATCTCATTTTGGCCAGGCCCGGCTTCATGGTGCGAGAACTCGACGGAAATGCCCATGTCCTCGAGGGTGAGAATCGCATCGCGTCGGAAATTCTGCGCCAGGGACCGCGTCACGTGATCGAAGTAAGACGCGTTGTCGATAGGTACGGGCTCTTTGTTCGGATCGTTTTCCGGGTGGAAGAGGTAGAACTCGACTTCGGGGTGGACGAAACAGGTGAAACCCATATCCGCGGCCTTGTCGAGGGTGCGTCTGAGAATCGATCGAGGATCCGAGCGTACGGGCTCGTTGTCGCGCGTGAGCACGTCGCAGAACATGCGGGCCACTGGAACGTCCTCCCCGCGCCACGGCAAGATCGAGAACGTCTCGGCGTCGGGCCGCACCGTCATGTCGTCTTCGTAGACGCGGGTCATGCCCTGTATCGACGAGCCGTCAAAGCCGATGCCTTCTTCGAAGGCTTCCTCCAATTCAGCGGGGGCGATGGCAACGGATTTGAGTTGCCCGACGACGTCTGTAAACCACAGGCGCACGAAACGCACGCCTTTGTCTTCGATGGTCCGCAGGACGTACTCTTGCTGTCGCTCCATGGTGCTCCTTCGCTCGGATTCCATTGTGCCACCGACCGCGGCGAGCTCTCACCCACTCATCCCTTGGGCCTTGGGGCGAACGCTCTTGGCTGGCCAATGGGAAGGTATCTCGCCCCAACCGTTCTCTAACGGAGGCAAAGGGTCAGAGGAGTCATCGGACGTGTCCTCGGCATGGATTCTCGCACGAAGATGCCCAATCGCATCGGCGACGTCGGCCCAGGTGGTCAAGTCGCGTTTCGTCGATGTCAGCCACGGGGCCAATTCTTCGACTGATCCTTCCCCCGCAATGCGGTCGAGTGAACTTGCCCATTCGTCTACACAGTCGAGAGCCACGGCCCAACCGGCATACTCGCTTAGACGCTGGACGTCAGTTCCCGCCGAGCCCTCCGCCAAATATCGGCGGAATCCAAGAGCTTGATCGCGCGCGACGCTGCCGTCGGCCGTTCGCCCTTCAGTTCCCGCAAAGGTGGCAGCGCCGCAAACGGTGACCACACCGAAGACGATCATCCAAAAATAGCTGACATGGCCAACAATCCAACCGATGGCCGCGATCACCCCGGCGATCGTCCCACCGATGAGCATGAGGGCTCCCGCGCTGACAACCGCTTCGTGCCAGCGGTCGAACCACTCATGGGTTTCAACGGCCCTTCTGAAGACGAAAGTTCCCAGACGTTGAGAGATCGAACGACGTAGGCCGGATACCCGCGCCGTTGGAGTCCCCAACTTCGCAACGCCAGTTCCCAGCAGTTCGGAACGGAAATATCGGGCGTCGAACGGCCTGGCGGCGCTAAATGCACGGGCTTCGGCCGCTCCGGGATTCTGAAAGAGCTTGAGGACTTCCCTTTCGATGTCATCGCATTCGGGCCCCGGGTTCTTTCGGACGACGACAACCATCGTGCTGCGCGGTATGGCCAGCTCTTGATATTCGACGATGTAGAGATACCCGCGCGCAGACAAATCGACTATCGTCGCGAGCGTCATGTCGGAAGGGGCGCAATCGCGAGCCACAAATCCCGCCTCGGCGGGAGTCATGGACGGAGGGTCGGCAATCATTGGAGGACGCCCATCCCTGTACCGGCCGATCCGCGGATGCGTCCCGGGATTGGGATACGTCCCCCGTGGGATGTCCTTGTACTGGCGGTTCGGCCAGAATGCAGCGGCCAGCACGAAGACCGACAGCATGAGAATCATTATGCCGACTAAGAATTCTCCGCCGCCTATGCCGACCCGATACATAAGAGATGTCATGGCACCTCCTTCCGTTCACTTATATTACGCAACCGTTAGATACATCGTCACGCATTTAACGATAACGGGTATTCATATCCATCGCGCGCTGGCCCGCGGCGCATGTCCCGCGCCGGCGACCGCTCTGGCGACTCCGCCGGAGCGCGGCCGCTGGCATCGCCGATTCTCCGCTTCTTCCCGGTGCCGCGAACCGTCTCCGGCGGCCGTACAATGGGGCGCAAACGTTAGGAGCGCAATGAGCGACAACACAATCAAGCGAGTGCGCGTGCAACACCTTCGCCAGATGAAGGAGCGGCGCGAGCCGATCACGATGGTGACCTGCTACGACGCCATCACTGCGAGAATCTTCGATGCCGCGGGAATAGAGATGCTCCTCGTGGGCGATTCCTACGGCAACACGTGTCTCGGATACGATTCCACGGTCCGAGTGAGCCTTGACGAGATGACGGTGGCAACGGGCGCGGTCGCCCGCGGGACGGCACGCGCATTCGTCGTCGCCGACCTTCCTTTCGGTTCCTACGAGGAATCGCCGTCTCAAGCCGTTGCGAGCGCGGTTCGTCTGATCAAAGCCGGAGCACACGCCGTCAAACTCGAGGGAGGCGTTCGCCAATTTCAAGCCATCGAGGCGATCACTAAGGCCGGCATCCTCGTTGTCGGGCACATAGGGTTCACCCCGCAGTCCGAGAACAGGCTTGGCGGCCCCCGGGTTCAAGGACGCGGCGAGGGCAAGGAGGCCGTCATCGACGACGCCATGGCGGTCCAGGAGGCCGGGGCATGCGCCGTCGTCCTGGAAATGGTTCCCGCCGACGTCGCAAAAAAGGTGACGCGCATTCTTCACATCCCGACAATCGGCATCGGCGCCGGGTCGGCGACGGACGGTCAGGTGCTCGTGTGGACAGACATGGCGGGCATGACCGATTGGAGCCCCAAGTTTTCCAAGAGATTCGGGGAAGTCGGCGAGTCCTTGGCCTCCGCGGCGAAAGACTTCAAAGAGGCGGTCAAAGGGAAAAGCTTCCCGACGGAGGAAAACAGCTTTTAATGGGGTACGGAAAGGGCACGGGTGGCTATGCTAGTAGGCATGCTTGCTGAACGCGCCCCGTTGGGCACCCTCGCTCCCGGCGTTCTCTCGGCGCCGAGGGCGGTTCCCTCAGACATCGAACGTCCCGAATACATGTTCCACGACGGCCCAGAGATTGTCACTGCCTCGGATGTCAAGGATTCCGAGACAATTGAACGGATCCGCACGGCGGGAAGGATAGCGGCCGACGCTCTGTACGAGGCCGGCAAGGCCGTGGCGCCGGGAGTCACGACCGACGAACTCGACCGCATCGCGCACGAGTACATGTGCGATCACGGAGCCTATCCCTCGTGCCTGGGTTATATGGGCTTTCCCAAGTCGATCTGCACGTCGATCAACGAGGTCATCTGCCACGGCATACCCGATTCGACGGTGTTGGAAGACGGCGACATCGTCAATCTCGATGTAACGGCCTACATCGGCGGCGTTCACGGCGACACAAACGCCATGTTCGCCGTCGGCGAGGTCGACGAGGAATCCAGGTTGCTCATGGAGCGAACGGCAACGGCCACTCTCAGGGGAATCAAGGCCGTCAAACCCGGCAGGGCCATCAACGTCATAGGCCGGGTCATTGAGTCTTACGCCAAACGCTTCCATTACGGCGTTGTCGAGGACTACACCGGACACGGCGTAGGCGAAGCCTTCCATTCGGGGCTCGTGGTTCCCCACTACGACACAGCGCCCTCCCACTCGACGATCATGGAAGTGGGCATGGTTTTCACGATCGAACCGATGCTCACTCTGGGC
>CAUSGP010000076.1:0-9462 GCA_963531075.1 uncultured Actinomycetaceae bacterium
TTCCTTTCACCCAACTGCCGATCGAGCGGGAGGGAATCAACGGCTTTCTCAATCTTCTCCTCGGATTGGCCTACGCCGTTCCCATGGCTTTCAGGCGAACCCATCCCGTGCCGAGCGCACTGACAATCTTGTGCGGCGCGGGAGTCCATCTCCTGCTGGAGCCGGCCAAGCTCACCCTCGCCGATTTCGCCGTCGTGGCTGCCGTCTATGCCGTCACTGTCTACGGACCGATGTGGGCCCACCGCCTGGTCCTTGTTTTCACGCTTTTGGGCTCCTTGCTCATCGCAATACCCACGCTGACCATGCGCGGGGCCGTGAGGAACGACTGGGCCACTTGGGGTCCCTTTCTGGGCATCGTCACCTATATCATGGCCGTGGTACTGGCCGTCTACGGCCTGGCCTTGGCCAGACGGTCGCAATTGGCCAAGATGCTCTCGCTCATGAAGCTCGCCAGCGACGCCCAGGCCGCCGCAAAAACGGAAAGGGAACTCGCCATCCTCGAAGAACGCTCGCGAATCGCCAGGGAAATGCACGACATCGTCGCGCACACCCTCTCGGTGGTGATCGCCCAAGCCGACGGCGGACGTTATGCGGCCACGAAAGACCCTCAGGCCTCCAGCAAGGCTCTCGCAACGATTTCTGACATGGCGCGAGACGCCCTCAAGGACATCCGTTCGATCATCGGCGTTCTGCGAGAATCCGAAGGCGACGAACAGCCGACTCTCCCGCAGCCCATCGAGCGCGACCTGGAAGCGCTCGTGCGCAATGTTCGCGATTCCGGAGTCAAGGTTTCCTTCGTCCGGGCCGGCCAATCCAGAACGCTTCCCGTGGGCGTCGGCAACGCTGTTTACCGCATCTGCCAGGAAGCCATCACCAACTCTCTCAAGCACGCCGGACCGACGCCTCAGATCACGGTGCTGCTTCAAACCACCGATGCCGCCCTGCTCTTGCAAGTCGACGACGACGGCCGCGGCGCTGCGGCGCCAAGCGACGGAAAGGGCCACGGCCTCATCGGGATGTCCGAGCGCGCCTCGGCATTCGGCGGAAGCGTCACATCCGGTCCACGCCCCGGAGGCGGCTTCCGCGTCCTCGCATCCATTCCGATTCCTCACCTCGACAACAGCACTAGGAGTGAACATGACTGAGGTACCTCAAATCCGCGTGGGTCTCGTCGACGATCAGGCCCTCGTCAGGACGGGTTTCGCCATGGTGATCGATTCCCAGGACGACATGAAAGTGGTCCTGGAAGCCAGCAACGGCAAAATTGCCCTGGAACGCCTGACGGTGGTTCCGGCCGACGTGATCCTCATGGACATACGGATGCCCGTCATGGACGGGCTCGAGGCGACAGCGACGATCACGGCCAAGGAGTTCGCCACGGGCGTCTCCCCCAAGATCCTCATCCTCACCACCTTCGAAGAAGAGGAATACATCATGGGAGCGGTTCAGGCGGGGGCCTCCGGCTTCCTCGTCAAGGACGCACCGCCGGATCAAATGCTAGAGGCCATTCGGACGATCTACCGCGGCGACGCCGTCATCGGCCCCTCTTCAACCAAGAAACTGGTCGAGAAGCTGGCCAAAGAGGCAACCGCCATGCGCGCAACCGACCCCCACATTCTCGACGGGCTGACCGAACGCGAGATCGAAGTCCTCAAACTCGTCGCGCAGGGGCAAACCAACGGCGAGATCGCTAGCACGCTGACGGTTGCCGAAGCGACCATCAAGACCCACATCGGCCACATCTTCTACAAGCTGGGAGCTCGCGACCGCGTTCAGGCGGTCGTCCTGGCTTATGAAGCCGGCCTCGTTCGCCCGGGCGATCTGCCGTGACCGTCATCCTCTCGACGTCGTCGCTGACGAAGGTCTACGGGAATGGCCATCTGGCGGTTCGCGCGTTGAGCGACGTCACCCTCGCCTTCGCGAAAGGAAGACTGACGTCGATTCTCGGGCCTTCGGGCTCGGGAAAATCGACCTTCCTCAATATCGTCGGTGGCTTGGACGCCCCGACGTCAGGAAGCGCAAAGATTGGAGACATCGATCTCACGTCCGCCAACGAGGACGAGCTGGCCCGCATCCGTTCCGAATACGTGGGCTTCGTCTTTCCCGGAGACAATCTCCTGCCCCATCAAACAGCCCGGCAGAACATCGAGATTCCCATGCGCTTGAGGGGCGAGAAGCCCGACCAGGAATGGTACTCGGCGGTGATCAGGACGATGGGGATTGTAAGCGTCATGGACGACATGCCCGAACACCTTCCGCGCGGAGTCCAGCAGCGCGTCGCCATCGCCCGGGCGCTCTTGGGACGCCCCGCGATCATTCTGGCCGACGAGCCGACCCGCTCGCTCGATACGAGGACATCGCTCGAAATCCTCGAATTGCTTCGCCTTTGTGTCAGAGAGTTCGGCCAAACCGTTCTCATGGCCACACAAGATCTAGCGGGGGCTGCGCTGGCCGAACGGGTGGTTCTCTTTTCCGACGGCACAGTGGCCGGCGAGATCTCCGATCCCACCCCTGCATCCGTTCTCACGGCCCTAGAGGCACTCAATCTTCGTTCGGGGCCCGGATGATGGAACAGCTCATCGGCTCGATCCTCGCCAACCGTTTGAGGTATTTTCTGGTGGCGCTTGCCGTGGCTGTCGCGAGCGCTTTCACGGTCGTGAGTTTGACTCTGGCAGACTACACGGATACCGCGTTGAGGGGGTCTCGCACCGCCAACTTCGGGCGCGCGCAAGCGGCGGTCAAGATCGCCGACGCCTCCGACGGGCGCGACGCCGCACAGGCTGTCGAACGCCTCGATTCCGTGAGCAAAGCGTACGCAGAACAAACCCACCGAGCCGCGATCACGAGGACAACCGGTTCCACCCAACTATCGGTCTCCGCCGCGCCAGACGGCGATTTCGCCTTCTACAGGCTGACCGAGGGAAGCATGCCGCGGCTGACCAATGAAATCGCCGTGAGCGAGAAAACCGCCAAGTCCAGAGATTTGAGCGTCGGCGACACGATGACGGTCACGGTCTACTACACGACCTCCGATTCGGCCGATCCTCAGTCCTTTTCCATCGGCATGCGCGTGACGGGAATCTACCGGCAACTCCACCGGCCCGCGTCGGCCACCAGCGTTTTCACCGGATACATCACACCCGAAGCCGCCAAAGAATGGCGCAACCGCGAGGGGCGAGACTCGACGGACGCCGATACGACCATCTACACCATCGGCGCCGCCGGGCATTCCGATGCCGAGATGCTGGCGGAGCTCTCCTCGATACCGGGAGCTTCCGTCCAGTCTCGGCTCGACGAACGAGGAAGAGAGCCAGAGGACAAGCTCGCGCGAGCCGGCTCCGGAGCAATCGCCGCTATGTCGGCCTTCGCCCTCTTTTCCCTAGCGTTGGCGGGCGCGGCGTCATGGAGCGCCTTCCGAGCGGTGAGCGCCTCCCGGCGGCGTCAACTGGCCCTGCTCAAGGCCTTGGGCGCCTCGTCTCGGCGCGTACACCGCTTGATTTTGACCGAAGCGGTCGTCGTCGGCGCCTTGGCGTCAGCCGGCGGAGTCGCCCTCGGTATGAGTTTGGCGAAGCTCATACCGAGCGTTGTCGTCGACAACCCGTCCACGGCTGTCCTTCCCACGAATATTGAAACGAATCCGTTCAACGGCCTGCTCGCGCTGGCGGCCGGAACTCTCGTCACGTTCGCAGCGGCTGTTCCTTTTGCCCTGCGCTCGCACGAAATCAAGCCGTTGGAGGCCATTGCCGATTCACCTCATCCTTCGACTTCCGGCGAGAGAAGAATTCGACCGGCCACCGCGTACGGACTGGTCGTTGGGGGCGCCGCAATCGCTACCGTCGGGGCCTTCCTTCCCGAGGCGGGCTCTGGCATAGCAGGCGTGGGGGCCTGTTTCGTCGCCATCGGCGCAATGTCGATATTCAGCGGAATCGTGGCTCTGGCTCCTTCGATCTCGCATTTGCTCGGAATTCCCCTCGCCCTCTTTATCGGAAGGCGTTTAAGACGAGGCAGGAGGAGCATCGCTTCGGCATTCAAGGACATCTCGAACCGGGCGAATCCCGGGCGCACAATCATCGTCGCCTTCTTCGTCTCGACCTGCCTCCTTTCTTCGGTCGCCGTCATCGTCGAGGCCGCTCAGGCCAACGTTTACAGCGCCCTCGACACCTCGTTCTCCTACGACGTCGAAGTTCGTCAGGAGAGCTCGTCGACAGACGGAGTGGGCGGGCAGATCACCGCTTCGCAGCGCAAGGCGGCAGCGGCGAACTCGAATGTCGCGGCGGTTGCGCCGGTTTACGAAACCACTGCCGATTCGGACATTGGCAAGCTCAAGCTTGTTGCGCTGGATCCGGCGCGAGCTTCGTCTTTGATCAAGGGCAATTCGCGCTCCGCGATCTCAAAGACCGGACGAATCACCCTTCCGGAATCGAAGCGAACGTTGGTGAATCAGAAGAGTCTCGTATTGACGGGCCGGAACGGCAAGTCCATCACGCTCTCCGTTTCCTTCGGCGACGTCGCCTCGCCGACGATTTCGCTTTCGGATATGCGTAAAGTCGACGATGCCGGAGGCCCCACCGCTTTGTGGCTGAAGACGGAAGACGGCAAGCCGACGATTGAGGCGGTTCAGTCCATCAGGCACGATGTCGACGAGGCAAGCGGAGATGCCTTGCCGACGGTCACCTCGGCGCCTCTGCGGCAACGTGTCGCCTATGGCACCGCGGCGGACTCTATCGCGGGCATCTCTTTCTTCGCGCTCGCCGGTTTGTCGGCCGTCTCCGCCCTCGGCGCATCGACCGCGATCGCGCGGTCGATCAGGCTTAGATGGCGCGAATCGAAAATCCTTCGCGCAGCGGGCGAATCCGCCTCTTCGGTGCGACGGGACGTGACAATCTACGAGTTTTCTCTCGCGTCCTCAGGCATCCTGCTCGGGAGCGCCCTCGGCGTCGTCGTTTCCCTTGGCTTGTGTGCCGGTTTCTTCTCGCGCATTATGGATGGAACCCAAATTGGCGTCCCCATTAAGGGCCTCGTAACCATGCTCGCAGCCGGGATCGCCACGACAGCAATAGTGATTTATTTCACTTTAAAGACGTTAACCGGGAGACATTTTGGCCCATTCCGTATGGCTAATGGGGTACAAGCCTAACTCACGCGAATAAGGAAGGCCGAACATCACGAAAAAAGGTCTTTACGTGAACGCTGAAACCTGCCACCCTTATTAACTGCACGCATCACGCACAGCGTGCTAGTACAAGAAGGAGACACATCAATGGATTGGCGTCACCGGGCTGCCTGCCTCACGGAGGACCCGGAGCTGTTTTTTCCCATAGGCAATTCAGGCCCGGCCATCGCGCAGGTCGAGCAGGCTAAGCGCGTTTGCAATCGCTGTGCCGTGCAGGACATCTGCCTGAAATGGGCATTGGACACCGGTCAGGATGCCGGCGTATGGGGCGGCCTATCGGAAGAAGAGCGCCGCTCGCTCAAGCGCAGAACGGCACGCGCACGCCGTTCGAGCTTGGCCTAGTCGGCGCAAGCGGACGGCACCCAAAAGGGGCACGCCGGTTTTCCGTCGCAACAGCCCATCATCCGTTCCACTAACCGGCAATCGCCGGACAATAGAAGAAATACGCGGATGCGGGCGGGTTTGCTCACTGCCCGCACGTACTCGTGTTTGCGTACGAAACGGCACGTTCTCCACATTCTCACCAATGTGACACGTGCCCGACGGTACTTGACGACACCCGGCCCAATTTCGCGGCGCTTCGGCCCGGGTTCGCAGTACTCTGCCTTGGTGCGCGGCATTTCGACCCCAGCTTGAAGCAGCTCGCTTCTATCTGCCGACAAATGCTTCAATATGCACCCGAGTGCCGCCGCCACTGCGCTTGCGCCACCGAATCGAGCCCCGGAGTTCCGCCTCGACCAAGGTCTTGACAATCTTGGTCCCGAGCCCCTTTCCGGGGCCTCGACCGGCAATTCCGACGCCGTCATCCTCGACGTCGATCGTCAGGTGTTCGCCGTCCCTTAGCGCCGTGACCTCAATGTGCCCGCCATTGACCAGACCGTGTTCGACGGCATTGGATACCAGTTCGGTCAGCACCACGGCGAGTGACGTCGTCTTCGTCGCATCGATCTTCCCGAAATCCCCGGAAAGATGCGTAGTGACGGAAACGCCCGTGGCCGCGACGTCGCGCGCTAAGTTGAGCAGCGGGCCGAATATTTCGGCGAAGTCAACATTCTCTTCGACGGTTTTGGAAAGCGTTTGGTGGACGAGCGCTATCGTCGCGACTCTTCGCTGGGCATTCTCGAGCGCCTGCCGAGTTTCCTTGTTCGCCCCCGCGCTTCGAGCTTGCATTCGCAAAAGAGCGGACACCGTTTGAAGGTTGTTTTTCACGCGATGGTTGATTTCGCGAATGGTGGCGTCTTTCGTCAGCAGCTCCAGTTCACGATGACGCACTTCCGTGACATCGCGGCACAGAAGAATGCCCCCCAGCTTCTCGCCCTCGTCGGTCAGCGGCACCGCTCGCAGCGAAAGGATGACGCCGTGCGCCTCGACTTCCGCCAGCCAGGGCGCGCGCCCCATGATGACGACGGGAAGCGCCTCGTCCACGACCGTGTGATCTTCGATGACATCCGTGATGACCTCCGCGAGAACGCTACCGACGATGGGGCCGGGTATGCCGAGACGATGGTAGTTGGAGACGGCATTCGGGCTGGCATAGAGAACGACCCCCTCGGGATCCAGGTGGACGAAGCCATCGGTAACGCGGGGCGTGCCGTGCCTGTACCCGGTGGGACGTCCGTCGAAAGGAAACTCGCCCGTCGTCACCATGTGAACGAGCTGGGAGGAAATGGTCGAGTAGTTCGTCGTCAGCGCAGGCACCTGGACGGGTACGATGTCCAGGGCATCAGCCTCCGTAATGCACATGGCCGCGATGACCTTTCCCTCCCGGCGAACGGGAACGATCCTGAGGGTGAATCCTCTACGTTGAATCATTCGCTCGACGCCGTCGCCAATGACCTTATCGATAATTTCGACCAGGTACGGCTCGATCTCCTCTCCGACGATGTCATTCTCGTAAAAGGTGCTAGCCGTAGCGGGTCTGCACTGAGCCACCACCATGGTATCCCCACCTACGTTCTGCAAGATGAGGAGAAGATCTGAAAACGACACATCCGCTATCGTCTGCCAATCCCCCACGAGCTGATGAACCCATTCCTGATCAGCCGTGGTGAGGTGGTGAGCGCGGCTGAGCATGTTTGAAAGAGAAGGCATGTGCCTTAGCCTATCGCGGTCATGCACAATAGAGGGCATGGATATCTCTACCACACAAACGTACAACGCAAGCCCGGATGCCGTCGCGCAGGCGCTTCTTTCATCCGAACTGGCAGCAAAACGCGCCAAAATGGCTCGCGTCGACGATTACACGCACACCATCGATGGATCGACGGCCACCACCGTGGTGAACGTCCCCGCCGAGCGTCTTCCCTCCAAAGCTCGAACCTTCGCCAGAAACGGGGCAAAAGTGACGATCACTACAGTCGCCTCAGGCAGCAATGTCACGTACACAGTCGACCCCCACGGTCTGCCCGCCGAAGTGTCGGCGGCCCTCAAGCTTTCGGGTGACGCGACGACGACGGCCGACCTTTCGGCCACTCTCAAGGTTAAGATCCCCCTCCTTGGCGGAAAGATCGAGAAGAGAGCCGCGGGAATGGTTGATCGTTTGCTTGCCAAAGACGCCAAGCTGGTCGAGGAAGTCATCGCCGAACAGGGCTCATGACAGTCAATCGCGCCTACGAGGATCTGCTAGCCGACGTCCTGGAGAACGGGGCGGAAAAAGGCGACCGCACGGGCACGGGGACTCTCTCCGTGTTCGGGCGGCAGATCCGCTACGACCTCGCCCAGGGTTTTCCCCGAATCACCACGAAATTCGTCGCCATGAAGGCGGTCAAAGGGGAGCTTCTTTGGTTTCTGTCGGGAGGCACCAACGTTCGATGGCTCCAGGAGCGAGGAATAACGATCTGGGACGAGTGGGCCGACGAGGCCGGCGAGTTGGGGCCGGTCTACGGCTATCAATGGCGAAGCTGGCCCACGCCCGATGGTCGCCATATCGATCAGATTGAGCAGGTGCTCGGCGAGTTGCGGGCGCATCCCGATTCGCGTCGACTGGTAGTCAGCGCTTGGAATCCAGCCGACCTCGACAAAATGGCGCTTCAGCCATGCCACGCGATGTTTCAATTCTACGTAGCCGATGGCAAGCTATCCTGCCAGCTTTATCAGCGCAGCGCCGATCTCTTTCTAGGGGTACCCTTCAATATTGCCTCCTATGCCCTGCTGACGCATATGATGGCTCAGCAGGCGGGCTTAGATGTCGGCGATTTTGTGTGGACGGGCGGGGATTGCCACATCTATCTCAACCACGTCGCTCAAGTGAAAGAACAATTGTCGCGCGAGCCCTACCCTTTCCCCACCCTGCGGTTAAACGAGGCCCCGTCAATATTTGAGTATTCGATGGATGACATTGACGCCTCACAGGGGTATCGGCACCACCCGAAGCTCCAGGCCCCGGTGGCAGTATGACGTCGGGATCCACGTGATGCTGGGGGCCATCTGGGCACAGGGGCGCGGTAGAGCCATCGGCACGGGCGGCGCTTTGCCTTGGCGTCTTCCTGAGGACCTCGCGCTCTTTCGGCGGGTAACGTCTGGCCACCCCGTTATCATGGGGCGCAAAACATGGGATTCGTTGCCCGCAAGATTCCGACCGCTTCCCGGAAGAAGCAATATCGTCCTCTCTCGCAGTCCCTCCTTCGCGGCAGAAGGAGCCACGATCGCACGGTCTTTGGACGAGGCATGCGATCGTCTCAATTCGGCGGAGCTCGCATGGGTCATTGGCGGCGCCGACATTTACGCCCAGGCAGTCGAAATTGCCGGGATTCTGGTTGTTACCGACGTCGATATCAATGTCGACGGAGCTGATGCCTTCGCTCCTGAAATCGACTCGGAATGGCTTGTGGCAGCCAGTTTCCCCGAGCGAGGCTGGTTCGACTCGGGGAAACTGGCCTACCGTGTCACCGTCTATTCCCGTGACAACGCCGATATCACGGACGTCCTCCGGGCGGTTGCCGGCTGACTGGCCGGCCGTCGCAACGGCCTTTTCAGCTCACCGACTGCGGGCGCCGATCGATTGAAACGCCCATTCCCTTTCAACGGTTCGCGTGACGGCGACGGAGCAAGAAGCCTCCGCCGGCGATGCTGGCCGCGGCCGCCACCATGAGTGCGACGTCGTCCGCACCCGTGTAGGCGAGAGTCTGCTTCTTGGGCTTCTCATCCGGCTGTGCTTTGACGCTGGGGTGAGCCTTCACACTCGGCTTGCCGCCGACGGCGATCGTCGGTTTGTGGGCGGGCGTCGTCACTGCCGGAGCGGCAGGAGACGACGGCGAGGGCTTGGCCGCAGGCGCCGACGGGGCAGGCGC
>CAUSGP010000077.1:0-9411 GCA_963531075.1 uncultured Actinomycetaceae bacterium
ATAGGGATGATCCCATTCGCCGACAGCCAGGCACTCGGCGGTGTGGGGGGAATTGACCAGCGGATTGTCGTTGGCAGGCCAACGTCCCTCGCCTACAGCCCTCGCCTCGCAGACAATAGCCTCAATCGCCCGGCAGAACCGGTCGAGCTCGGCCTTATCCTCAGACTCGGTCGGTTCGACCATGAGAGTCCCCGGTACGGGAAAGCTCATGGTCGGCGCATGGAACCCGTAGTCGATGAGGCGTTTGGCGACGTCGTCCACGGATATTCCGTATTCCTTGAGAATCCGAGTATCGAGGATGCACTCGTGCCCGACGAAGCCGCCCGGTCCGCGGTAGAGGACGGGCAACACCCCTTCAAGACGGTTGGCCATATAGTTGGCGGCCAGCACGGCGCTCGCCGTAGCCTCTTTCAATCCCTCGGCCCCCATGAGGCGCAGGTAGGCCCAGGTGATTGGAAGGACGCCGGCCGACCCCCACGGCGCGGCCGCAACTCGATGGTCTTCGCCGGGAAGGAAGCTAGCCAGATGTTCCTTCGCGCAGACCGGACCGACACCCGGTCCTCCCCCACCGTGAGGAATGGCAAATGTCTTGTGAAGGTTGACGTGCGAAACGTCCCCACCAAGATCTCCGGGCCGCGCGTATCCCACAAGCGCATTGAGGTTGGCACCGTCGATATACACCTGCCCGCCAGCCTCGTGGACGGCCGCGGTGACCTCGCGAACATGCGGCTCGAACGTTCCGTGCGTCGAAGGATACGTGATCATGAGAGCGCCGATCCGGCCCTCGTTCTCGACTATCGCCTTCTCGAGGGCAGCCATGTCCGTCGAGCCATCGGAGGCCGTCGCCACGACTACCACCTTGAAGCCCGCCAGGGCCGCTGAAGCGGCATTCGTCCCGTGCGCAGAAGCGGGAATCAGGCATATATCGCGATGACCCTCACCGCGCGATTCATGGTAGGCGCGTATGGCGCGCAGGCCCGCGAATTCCCCCTGGCTTCCCGCATTCGGCTGAACCGAGACCGCGTCGTATCCGGTTATGTCGGCCAGCCATCGCTCAATGTCTGCGACCATTTCTCGGTACCCCTCCAGATCCTTCTCCGGAGCGAAGGGGTGCACGCGAGCGAAGCCATCGAGCGTTATCGCCCCGGCCTCCACAGCCGCTGTCAGCTTCATCGTGCACGATCCCAGAGGGATCATTCCCCGGTCGAGGGCGTAATCTTTCGCCGCAAGCTCGCGCATGTAACGCATGAGCTCCGTTTCCGTCCTGTGAGCATGGAAGACCTCCTGCGTCAGAAAGTCGTCAGTTCGCAGATCCCCGGATGGGATGTCGATGACGTCGGCGGGCTCACCAGATCCGAATGCCGAGAGAGCCTCGACGAGCGTCTCGACGTCGGCCTGCGTCGTCCTCTCGTCTGTCGATAGGCGAATCGTGGACGCATCCTCAACAAAAACACGAATTCCGCGCTCCGCAAGCACCCGCGCAGCCTCATCTGCCCGATCGGCCACGGAGATCTCCAAGGTGTCGAAAAACGGGCCGGTCGCCACATTGACGCCTTTTGACGCCAGCGATCGGGCAATGGCAAGAGCCTTCTCGTGAATGTCCGACGCGATTCGACGCAACCCCTCGGGGCCGTGATAGACGGCGTACATCGACGCAAGGATGGCGAGCAGCGACTGGGCAGTGCATATATTCGAGGTCGCCTTCTCGCGGCGAATATGTTGCTCACGCGTTTGGAGCGCCAGCCTGTATGCGGGGTGCCCATCGGCGTCGCGGGAGACGCCGACGAGCCGCCCGGGCAGTTGGCGCTCGCGGGCTTTGCGTGTGGCAATGTACCCCGCGTGCGGCCCGCCGCCGCCCATCGGCTGGCCGAGCCTTTGCGCGCTTCCCGCCACGATGTCGGCGCCAAAGTCCCCCGGCGGCGTCAGAAGCGTCAATGCCAAAAGGTCGGCGATCACAATGAAGCTTCCGCCCTCGGCATGGATGGCATCGGCCAATTCTCGATACCTTTCGGTTCCCACGATGCGGCCGGAGGCAGACGGGTACTGCACAAGCAGGCCCGTGCATCCCGAAAGGTCGACGTCGTCGGCCGAGTCCACGGTGACGATTTCCAATCCGAGACCTGCCGCACGAGTGTCGATGACGGCGCGGTTCTGGGCAAAAATATCGGAATCGACGGCGATCTTCGTCCGCGCCCCGGCAGGCTTTCTCTTGGCCCCCCGAACGGCGAGGGCCACTGCTTCGGCTGCCGCGGACGCCTCGTCAAGAAGGGAAGCGCCGGCCACGTCCATTCGTGTCAACTCGGTGACGAGAGTCTGGAAATTGAGGAGGGCTTCAAGCCGCCCCTGCGAGATCTCCGGCTGATAGGGCGTGTAGGCCGTGTACCACGAGGGGTTCCCCAGAATGTCGCGCACGATGGGGGCCGGCACCACCGTGTCGTAGAATCCCTGGCCGATCAACGAGCTCATCACCGCATTCGCCGATGCGAGCCGCGAAAGTTCGTCGGCTGCCTCGGCCTCGCTCAGCGCGGGCGGCAATTTGCTCGAGTGAGGGCTGGGGAAAGGGAGGGCATTGACCATCAGGCTGTCAAGGTCGCCGACTCCCACCGCCTGGAGCATATCCTGCCTGTCGGAATCCCATGTTCCGATATGGCGGCGCGCAAACGACATCATGCCTCCTGCGCAAAAGCCTCATAGGCCGCACTGTCCATAAGTTCTGGCAGTTCGGTCACCTCGATCTCATAAAGCCACGCTTCGTGGGGATCATCCGTGGCAAGCTTGGGATCGTCGATCACATCCTGGTTGACTGCCAGCACTTTGCCACTGGCGGGAGCCACCAAATCCGAGACGGATTTGACCGATTCGATCTCACCGCAAGCCTGACCGGCGCTCACCTGGCTTCCGACCTCGGGCAAATCGACATAGACGGCCTCGTCCAGAGCGCGGGCGGCAAACTCCGTGATGCCGACGCGTATGGGACTTTCGATGGCAATCCATTCGTGGTCTTTGGAATACTGGCGATCATCGGGGTATGACATCTGGGTTTCCTTTGTTGTTCGGATGGCTTGTATTTGCTGTTGGGATGATTTTGCACTGTTCGAATCGCTGTTTTCAGCGTTCGCAGCCGTGGGAAGTACCCGCTGACGAGCATCCATGCGAAGAGTTGGCCGCCCGAGACCCTCACCGGATCGTTTGGGCGCTCGCCCAGCTGGTCACTTGGGTTGCGCGCGAATCACTTGGGACGCTTGTAGAACGGCAGAGCCGCAACACGCATGGGCTGCAAGGTTCCGCGAACGTCGACGTCGAGGACGGTCCCCTCGTCGATTCCCCGTTCCAGACGAGCCAGGGCAATCGGATAGCCGAGAGTCGGCGAGAGAACGCCCGAGGTAACCTCGCCGATTTCGCGTCCCCCGTGGAGCACCTTGTTTCCGGCACGCGCAGCGCGGCGTCCGTCGCCGATCAGCGCGTAGAGGTCCCATATCGGTTCGCGCTCGGCCAACGCCGAACTGCCAACGAATTCATGATCTCCGGGCAGGCGGGAAGCGCCGGCGTCGGCCGGGGTGACATCGCGCCCGAGTTCGTTGCCGTACAGCGGCATGCCTGCCTCGAGGCGAAGCGTATCGCGAGAAGCCAGTCCGCAGGGTTTGGCTTCGACTTTCCGCCACACCTGCGCGGCCGCCGAGGCCGGGAGCATGATTTCATATCCCGTCTCGCCGGTGTACCCTGTGCGTGCGATCATCGCCGGCGCACCGTTCACGGTGGCTTCGAGGGCGCGATAGTATCCGAGCGAGGCCACGCGCTCGCCGTCCTCCGCGCTGAGCAACTCCGTGACCGCCGCGAGCGATTCGGGCCCCTGGACGGCTATCAGCGCCCGCTCGAGCGTGCGGTCGGCGACGGAGTGTTCTTCGCTAACGCCGTTTTCGACGCACCAGCGCCGGCCGCGCCCGGTCAGCTCCTCAACCACCCTGATTCTGTTGGCCCCGTTGGGAACGACAAGATACCTGGTCTCCCCCAACCTATAGACGATGAGATCGTCGATGATGCCTCCATCGGGCTCGAGCATCATGGAATAGCGGGCCCTGCCCACGGGCATGGTCGAAGGTTTCGTGCACAGCGCGTAGTCGAGGACGGAGGCCGCCTGCGGCCCCTCGACCTCCACTTGCCCCATATGAGATAGATCGAATTTTCCTACGGATTGGCGCACGGCTTGGTGCTCTTCGCGATCAGACGTATACCTCAACGGCATGTTCCAGCCGGCAAAAGGCGTCATAGTCGCTCCAGCCGCGACATGTTCGTCGAACAGTGGGCTCTGCAGCAGTTCCTCCATTAAACCTCCTAGATCCTTCATTGGACCTCATTAGATCGGACGCTTCGTCGCCCAGCATGGGCCACATCACATTCTTGATGTCGATGCTACCGCGCGGATGGCGAATTCGCGAAGCGACGTCGCCATTGTGCCGCCTATGCAATGGCGCCTGCTAAGCCGCCCCGCATGCGTAGGAGTACCACGGCGCCATCATTCCCGAGGAAAGAGCGTCCACAAGAAGCCCCGTCAAAGAATGCCCCGGATCTTTGCGCAGTGCTCTGGCGACCCTGTCGGCTGCGATCGAGTTCAGGCACGCCCACCAGTGCAAGTATGCGCTTGCCGCGAGGGCGTCGACAGCCCCCGGGCAGTCATAGGCGGCGATGAGGTCAAGGACTGCGCATGCGACTTTCACCCTCGAAATGTTGGGCGGCCTGACCACTGCTTCCGCAAGGATTTCGGCGACCCGGTTGGCATCGGCATCGCTTCCGCGTCGCAAATCCGGTTCTAAGCCCCACGCCAGAGCGGTGTCGCGGTTGAGGGGAACGGTCAGGGAGGCGCTGGCCTCTCCCACGGTTCGCGCAAAACCCTCGGCCGAATCTTCCGCACGGCACTCACCGGCCGCGGCCATTTCTGCCGACTCCATCGGCTTCTCGGCTTCGACGGAAGAATGCCCACGCGACGGCGACGAAGGCCACCGGACTTTCGGGGCTTCAGACTCGACGGAGGAACGCACTTCTTCGACGTTCGGACAGGCAAAACTCCCCGAGAAGGGAATGTGGCGCGCTTGCGCGGCATCGAGCAGATTCCACAGGGACCTGGCCGCTTCCTTGCCTTTCCCCTCCCCCAACACGGCATACGCTGCCGAGACGGCCCTGGCCCGCTGATCCGCGGCCACGGCGGGTAGCGCCATTCCCGGTTGCTCCGTTCCGGGGGCGCTTCCTTGAAAAACCAACTCGGCCGCGCTGGCGCACGATTCGAGTTCCGAAACGTTGCGCACAAGCCTTCGACCGTCGTCGAGACGGACGAAATGTTCGGAATCGAGGGCGAAGGTGAACAAGAACGATCCCGGGCGCTGCGCTCGGGTGACCATCGAGTGGATGAGCGCGATCCTCTGCGACAATTCACCGGTATCCAATTCGTTCAGGCTCGCGCAGTAGAGGACGAGAACGGCGACAGTGACGTCGTGCCGGCGTGTCACCTGCGCAAGAAACCTGCCGTGATCCACCGACAGCGGTTCGTTTCGATAGTCGAAACGAACGATTGGCCCCACGCACGTGCCGATTCCTGCGGCGTCTTTGCAATGCGAATCCAGCCCGCACATGACAAAGGCGGAGCGCGGGCGGTATCCGAGGATATGAGGGACGAGGACAAGGGTTTCTTCGGGTGTTTTGATAGTGATCATATCCCGATTAGAAGCTGTGCAGCCACGCGGCAGACCGCTGGCCGAACCCGCCTGTGAACGCCAAGAACGCAAACAGGCGCTGTGGACCAGCCGGGTTAGACTTTGCCCATGAGTGCGAAATCCACTTTGGATACGGTACGCGAAGCCGTCACCGCGCTGGCACACGCCCACCTTGACCGGGCCGGCGAGCTGATTGATTTCCCGGGCGACGCCGAAGGCCTAGACGAGCTCCTCGGCCCCGCACGGCGGCTGCTTTCCGGCGGAAAACGCACGCGGGCAGGCCTTCTTGCCGCAGCCTATGCGTGTGCGTCGCCGGCTAGCCTCGAACCCGCGATCGCAGCCGGCGCCGCAATGGAGCTCTATCAGGCTTCGGCCTTGATTCACGACGACATCCTCGACGCGGCCGTGACGAGGCGCTCCCAACCAGCCGCCCACATCGCGCTCACCTCGCTGCACTCGGCCAATGGGTGGGACGGCGATGGCGCCCATTTCGGTCAGTCGTCGGCGATACTGCTGGGCGACCTCCTGCTCTCGCTGTCGATGGAAGCCATTGCGGACGCCTGTGAGAACGCCGGTGAACACGGAGGCCGAGCAGCTCTTCGCTCGTTTGCGCGAATGACCACGGAGGTCGCCTTCGGCCAGTACCTCGATATCCGCGCGGAAAACGCGCCACCGGCAGCGGATCCGATCGACGTGGCGCTGTCCGTCGTGGCTCACAAAAGCGCGAGGTACTCAGTGCTTTTTCCCTTGCGCATCGGCGCCCTCTTGGCCGGCGCATCCCCCCGTCTGGTCGGGCAGCTCGAAGACATCGGCGTGCCTTTAGGCGAGGCTTTCCAGCTGCGCGACGACGATCTAGGGATCTTCGGCAGCGAGACCGCGACCGGCAAACCCGTATGCGGCGACATCGCCCAGGGCAAACAGACGGTTCTGCTGGCACTCATGCTCGAACGCCTGCATGCTTCCGACCGTAGCCGTCTCATCGGCTTGCTCGGCAAGCGAATCGACCCGGAAGAGGCGCGGTGGGTCCAAGACGTCGGGACGACGTCGGGAGCGCGTCGCGCCCATGAGGATATGATCCGACGTCGTGAATCCGAGGCCTCAACCGCCATCGAAACGCTCCGCGATTCAGGGCTTGCACGCGAAGCCGGCCTCAACCTTCTCGAACAGCTCGTCGGTCAATTGATCGAACGCACGTCGTGAGTGGGCGTTTCGCGGGCGACGCGCCACAATGCACCTCGTAAGCGCCGCGCCACAACAAACCTCGTGAGCAACGCAGCACACGAGCTGCACGCCTCATAATGGAAAACGGGCCTTGAGAAGGCCAGGAGCCCTTAGAAACGGCACTTAGAAAGCCAGCCTCCCAGGACGGCGGCTTAAATCCCCCAGGCCGGCTTAAAGAAAATGTGCGCAGACGTGTTCGAGGCAGCTGCGTCCTCTAAGACGGCGCCTTAGAAGGCTAGGGTCGCGGCGATTCGACGGACAACGTGCACGCGCCCGGCCCGCAATGCGTCGATCGGGCGCTCACCGAGCTCCTCGTTCGCCGCGGTCAGCCAGCGCCATGACTCTTCGTCGTCATACCCGGCGTCGGAAAGGCTTGTCAGCGTCCCTCTGAGCGAAGGGAGAACGACGACCTGCCCTTGATCCTCCACGAATGCAAGAGAAGAGATCGACAGCGCCCGGGACTCTCCCCGTCGAATGGCGACGAGCCGTTGGTCGGCCAGCATGTTTCTCACGTCCCGTTGCGCGACGCCCAGCGCCTCAGCGGCCTCCGGGACGGAGAACCATTGTTCAGAAGTAGTGGTCACCCGCACAAATCTAGTCCAATTTCAGCTCTCATGTGGCGCGAGGACCAGGCGAACCACTATTGTCACATTTGACACTTTAAACACAGATGATTCATGACATATCAATTGTCACGTTCATCGCTGTATGCACACGACATTGGAGGCTTACATGTCCTTGCGCACTCAGCTCAGCGTGGCCGTCGCTGCTACGGCAGCCGTGGGCGGCATTGCACCGGCAGCGGCCGATTCGGGCACACCGGCCGATCAGACGGCGCTAACCAATCCATCAAAACTCGCGGGGTCAGCGCCATCGCTGACCTACCGCGTCGCCTCGCACGATTCACTCGAAACTGTCGCGCGGCGAACCGGCGTATCCCCATTGGAGATCGCACGGGCCAACGGCCTCCAAGGGCCCCTTCGAACGGGTCAGCGCCTAGTCATTCCCAGCGCTACCAAGGACTCCATTCGAACAGCCCCCAAGGACTCCATCAGGACCTCTCCAGGAGGCTCCACCGCCTACACGGTTCAACGCGGAGAAACGCTCAGCGGCATCGCCCGCCAGCACGGAACCACGGTGAGCGCCGTCGCGCAAGCCAACGGAATCGCAAACCCCGCTCGCATCTACGCCGGGCAACAAATCACCATTCCCGGCCAACCTGATGCGCAGGCGGCAGCACAACCGACAGCTCAGACGAATGGGACACACACCGTCAAACCCGGCGAGACCCTCAATGCGATCGCTCGTCAGCACGGGTCCACCGTCACCGCGATCGTCCAGGCCAACAACATAACCGATCCGGGTCGCATCTATGCGGGCCGAAGCCTGACGATTCCAGCAACGGCCACAACCGTTGCGGCAACACCTAATAATGCGGTTCCGAATAATCCGGTTCCGAAAACCTTCCTTCACTACACCTACCCCGATTCGACCAATTCGGCGGCGAATGCCAACAAGGCCGCCCTCGAGGGAGTCCAGACCCCCTCGCGCACGCAGATGCAGGAGATCGTTCGCCGCACGGCCACGGAAATGGGAGTAGATCCCCAGCTCGCCCTCGCACACGCCTATGTCGAATCGGGATTCGACATGCGTTCGGTTTCGCCGGCCAACGCCGTTGGCGTCATGCAGGTCATACCGTCCTCGGGCGAATGGGCGTCGCGAATGGTCGGAAGGAACCTCAATCTTTTGGATCCGCAAGACAACGCAGTGGCCGGCATCGCGATCATCCGTTATCTTCAACGCCATGCCAGTGACGTCGACCAGGGCATCGCGGCCTACTACCAGGGCCTCGGCGGTGTGAAAAAGAACGGCATGCGGCCAGATACAGTGACATACGTCAATAAGGTCAAAGCGGCGAAAGCGCGTTTCTGACCGTCTGAAGGCGCGGTGGGCATTCGGCATGCCGCCGCGCCTTTAGTAGTCTTAACCCGTGTCGGATTCACTCATCGGCTCAGTCGTCGACGGACGTTACGCTATTACCGCCCTCATAGGGCGCGGCGGAATGGCCACGGTCTATCGCGCCCGCGACAAGCGCCTCGAGCGCGACGTCGCGATCAAGTTCATGCACGCGCACCTGGGCGCCCACCCGGACTTCACCGAACGCTTCAATCGCGAGGCAAGGGCTGCCGCGGGGCTTTCCAGCCCGTACGTCGTGGCCGTTCACGATCGGGGGGTGTGGGCTTCCCCCGAAGGAACGCGGGCATACCTAGTCATGGAGCACGTGCCCGGTCCCGATCTGCGCGCCGAACTCTCGCGCGTGGGAAGTTTCACCTTGGGCACGGCCCTGACGTTGACGGAACAGGTCCTGCGCGCCCTCTCGTCTGCGCACGCATCGGGAATCGTCCACAGAGACGTCAAGCCCGAAAACATCTTCATCACCGAAAACCAAACCCCGGTATTAATCGATTTCGGTGCCGCCCGACAG
>CAUSGP010000078.1:0-9385 GCA_963531075.1 uncultured Actinomycetaceae bacterium
CACGAGCACATCTTCAGGAGAGGGGCGCCGGGTGTCTATTTAGATGTAATGGACGTCTCCTTTAGCCCGGGAACGGAGCGTTCGGGCGTGCGTAGCGGACCCAGCAGAGTGCGGCGCATGCGATGCAGTATGCGGCGCACAGCCAGAACCACAGGCTTGCGGACATGGATGAGAGTGCGACGCCCACGATGAAGGGGCCGAGGCTTGCGACCGCCGCTGTGAAGCCGATCGCCCCGCCGGCCTGGCGTTTGGGCATGATCATCGGCATCTGTTTGAAGGTTCCCGCGTTGCCAATGCCGGAGAAGAAGAACATGAGGAGCATCGCCGTCAGGAAAATGGGGAACTCGTCGAGTTTCTTAGGATCGAGGAAGAGGGCCGCCCAGCCGAGCGTGATGGCCATGCCTATCGCCGAAACGAAGGTCCAAATGGCCCCGCCGAACTTATCGCATAGGGGACCCCAGATGAATCTCACGATCGACCCGATGAGCGGACCGAGGAAGGCGTAGCCCGCGCCTGCGGGAAGGCCTTCCATGCCCGCAAACGCGCTGTCCTTGCCGTAGTGCTGGTTGATGATGAGCGCGAATTGCGCGGCGAATCCGGAGAAGATTCCGAAAGTCATGACGTACATGGCCGTCATGATCCACGTGTTGGAGTTGGAGAAGATGTCGAGCTGCTGACGGATATTCGCCTTGACCGGAACGTCTTTGAGGAGAGTAAAGGCGAGGACAGCGGCCACAATGGTCCAGGGGACGAAGAAGATTGCTGCGTTGTGCACGTGGATGGGGCCGTTCGCACCGGCTTGCGGGGCAACCCACGTCATTCCGAACAGGCCGAAGCCCATGAGGAGCGGGCCGACGAGCTGGATGATGGACATGCCCAAATTGCCGATGCCCGCTTGGATGCCGAGGGCTGTGCCCTGAAGACGTTTGGGAAAGAAGTAGCCTGTCGAGGGCATGTACCCCGAGAAGGAGCCTCCGCCGATTCCGCAGGCGAAAGCCAGGCCGAGCAGCACCCCGTAGGAGGTGTTGGGATTCTGGACGACGACGAACCAGCCGAGCATCGGGATGGCGTAAAGCAGTGAGCTGTAGCCGACGAGCTTGCGCGTGCCCACCAGTGGCGGGAGGAACATGTATGCCAGGCGGATGAGTCCGCAGGAGAGTCCCGGCATCGACGTCAGCCAGTAGAGCTGTTCTTTTGACAGATGGAAGCCGATGTCGTTGAGCTTCGGGGCGATGGCGCTCACGAGGAACCACACGCAGAACGCCATGATCATCGAGTATGTGGTAATCGCCAGGGTTCGCCACGCGATCTTCGAGTCCCAGGACTGTGGATCCTCTGGATTCCAGTCGTTGAGTACGGCGGATTTCATAGTGCTCCTCGCGGTCGTCCAGTTTAGGAGATTTTAAAGATGGGAAAATCCGATGAATATGGATAAATCGTACCAAGTCCGCGGATGCGAAGGGGCCGGTAGATCCTTGGGGCAACTGAGTCGGGTTGGTTGATATTCGAAAGATTTCGTTGAAAATTCGCCGTTTTATGGAAAAACACGACATCGTTCCCCGAGTGGGTGTGGAGATATGCGCAGAAAGTCTTACGTAAATCGAGCGTCGATTGCCAAGCCGGCGTCGAAGGTGCAGGATCGTCGCATGTCTGTCACGCATTGCATCGTTCTCGCAGGAGGCCGGGGAAGTCGCCTCGGCGGTGTGTCGAAGGCCGATATCGCCTTTGGAGGGCGCCGCCTGCTCGAGCGCGTTGTGGCCGATGTCGGCCCTTTCGTCACGGGAAGGATCGTCGCGGTGGCGCCCGAAACGGTCGAGGTTCCAAACGGAGTTCTTCGGACTTTGGAAGATCCGCCGAATGGCGGCCCTCTTGCAGGCATCGACGCTGGGCTCGGAGCGCTGAGCGATTTCACGGCGGAGCGGTCTGACGCGACCCGGGACATGGTTCTGGTATTCGCCGTCGACACGCCTCTTGCCGGATCCATGGCGCCAAGGCTGGCCGAGGCGACCGATGGGCGCGAGGGCGCCGTCGTCGTCGGCGGGAAAACGCCCTTTCGCCAGTATCTTCAGGCGATCTATCGAGTCGAAAGCCTGACGGCTGCTGTGAGGAAGGGCGGAGTCCCGCGGAATAGGGGCGTGCGCAATGCGCTGCGCGGCATGGATCTCGTCGAGGTTCCGGTCGTGGCGGAAGAGTGCCGCGACGTCGACACCCCGGAAGATGTGGCCTGGTGGAACAGGACGCTCGAGCGCGGGCGCCCCGCCTCAAACCTCGTTCAGCTGGGTGATGACGTGGGGAAGGAGGGGCTCGACGACGTCGAGAGTGTCCTGCGCGCCGCCGGAGGAGCCGGGGGAGACGACGATCAGGGCGCCGGTGCTGTCACGGGCGCTCACGCCGACCGTCGCTCGTGACAGGGGTGCCAGCGGCGTCTTCGTCAGCCCGTAGGAGCGAATCTGCTCGGCGATTCCGGGTATTTCGACTTCAATGAAGGCGCGTGCGGCTTCCGGGGCGTCGTTTCCCGCGCGGAACCCCGATGCTCCCAGGAGCAGAATGAATCGATCGCCGCGCTTGAGCGATTCATCCAGCGCCTCCTCAATAGCGGCGCGCTTTTCCGCTACCACGCGAACCTTCGGTTCGGGCATTCCAAGGGCCGTCAGCCGTTCGGCGCAGCGAGGGCTGGCCTTGTCGGTTTTCTCGCCGGAGAGGACGCGGTCGCTCACGACGATAATGGCCGAATGGATGCTTTCGGGATTCCATGCGGGGGACAATCGAACCTCCTCGATATCGCTTTGGGAACATCATAGGCCTGCTGTGATGCTGGCCGGGCCTCTGTCCGTCCTTTCATCTTAATAAAATTGGCGATTTTTTGGCTTTTTGAAAGGCTTTTCTAATTTATTTGGAGCGAGCCGTAGTAAATTGTGTATAGGCTGAGACTCGTCAAGTGGGATCTGACGAAGACGATCCCCACGAAGAACAAACCCAACGAAAAGGGAAAACCTTGCGCAAACGCATTGCCGCCGCCTCGCTTGCCGCAGCCTTACTATTGGCCGCCTGCGGCGGCGGTTCGTCGGATGATTCGAAGACATCGTCCGGCTCTAAGAAAGACGAAAAGGCCGTCACCATCAACGTCTTCGCCGCAGCTTCTCTCAAGGAGTCCTTCGGCGTAATGGAGAAGAAGTTCGAAGCGACTCATCGCGGGGTGGATGTCGTTTTCAACTTCAGCGGCTCCCAGGAGCTCGTCGAACAAATCGATTCGGGTGCGCCGGCCGACGTCATTGCCACGGCCAACACCAAAACTATGGATGCCCTCAAGTCGAAAGGCAAAGTTGGGGATACGAGCCTTTTCACGTCGAATACCCTCGTTCTCATCACGCCCAAGGGAAATCCCGCGAAAGTGACCGGTCTTGACTCGTCCCTCGACAAGGCGAAACTCGTCATCTGCACACCCAAAGCTGGGGCGGGCGGCGCAACGGTCCCCTGCGGCACCGCTACGGCCGAGCTCGCCAAGAAACTCGGAGTGAAGCTCAACCCTGTTTCGGAGGAGCAAAAGGTCACTGATGTGCGCAGCAAGGTGGCTTCGGGCGAGGCCGACGCCGGCATCGTCTACCGCACGGATGCCGTCGCCGCCGGAAAAGACGTCGAGACCATTAAGATCCCCGGCGCGGACAAGATCATCAACAACTATCCGATCGGCGTCCTCAAAGACTCCAAACACGCCTCTCAAGCGAAGAGTTTCGCGGACTATGTAAAGTCGGCCGAGGGGCAGAAGATCCTGAAGAAGCACGGTTTCCTGGATGTCCAAAAGAAGGAGGGCGGGAGCAGCCCTGCAGGCGCGGGTGGTCCTGCCCCTGCTGAAAAGTCAAGCGCTCCCGGCGGAGAGACCACCGAGAACAAGTGAGATCTAGGCCGCGCAGCGCCGGTCGCCCCCGAATGGGCAAGGGGCAAAGCACAGGTAGGCGCGTCAATGTCTCGCCCGTACCTTGGTGGCTCGCCCTGCTCGCCTCGGCCAGCGTCGCGTATCTTGTCCTGCCCCTCGTCTTTATGGGCACGCGGGTTCCCTGGGACCAATTGCCTCTGGTGCTTTCCAGTGACGAAGCACTCGATGCGCTGTCGCTGAGCCTGAAAACGTGTCTCATCGCCCTGGTGATCGACCTCGTTTTGGGCATTCCCCTGGCGGTCGCTCTCTCCCGCGATTGGCGAGGCGTCGGATTGGTCAGGGTTCTCGTTGCCCTTCCGCTCTCGCTGCCGCCGGTGGTTGCGGGCATCGCGCTTGTCGCCACATTCGGCCGCAGAGGCGTCCTCGGTTCGCAGCTGGAGGCCTTTGGCGTGACGATCGCGTTCACGACGGTTGCGGTGATCCTGGCCCAGGTGTTCGTGTCTTTGCCGTTTCTCGTCGTCACTCTCGAATCGGCGCTGAGGTCTCGCCCTCGGGGTGTGGAGGAGACGGCAGCCAGCCTCGGAGCTCGCCCGACCCGCGTTCTCATGAGCATCACTCTTCCCATGGCGGTGCCGGGGATGGCGCGCGGGGCCGCTCTTGCCTTGGCGAGATGCCTCGGCGAATTCGGGGCGACGCTCACCTTTGCCGGTTCGCTTCAAGGAGTGACCCGAACTCTTCCCATTCAGGTCTATTTGGCGCGCGAGTCGGCGGACAAGACGGATCTTGCCCTGGGAATTGTCCTTGTTGCGGTTGCGGCCCTCGTCGTGGCCACGACCGAACTACCGAGGTTGTGGGGGCGGCGCGCCCACCGCGACGGCGTCGATGAATCTCCCTCGGCCTTTGACGGTGCGACTCCCTCTACCGGCCACAACCATGCATCCGGTGCTTCACAGACGGCCCGGCTCTCCGACGGTGTCGAAGCGGTTGACGCCCCTGAAGCCGTTCCTCTTTGCGTCGCCGGCACGATAGTCGAACGCGGGTGGGACGTCTCCCTTGATGTTGCCGCCGGTGAGGTCGTGGCCGTTATGGGCCATAACGGCGCCGGAAAATCGACGCTTGCCGATGTGCTCTCCGGCAGGCTTGCCCTCGACGCCGGACACGTGCGCATCGGCGACGTCACGGTTGACGCTTCTGGAACTTTCGTGCCTCCGCGGAGGCGCGACGTGGCGATGGTCAGCCAGAATCCGCAGATTTTCGGGCATATGAGCGTTGTGGCGAATGTCGCCTTTCCTCTCGTGTGCCGTGGGTACGGTCGTTCGCGGGCGCGCCGACGCGCCCGCGAACAATTGAGAATGGTCGGCTGCGAGCACTTGGTCAGCAGGCGCGGCAGCCGCCTTTCGGGCGGGCAAGCGGCTCGCGTCGCACTTGCCCGCGCCCTTGTCTTTTCTCCCCGATTGCTGATCCTTGACGAGCCGACGGCCGCTCTCGACGTGGAAGCGAGCGCGCTGGTGGGAGCAATGCTCGTCGATCGTCTCAGATCCGATGCCACGACGACGATTCTCGTGACCCATGACGTTGCCGAGGCCGTCGAACTCGGTACGCGGATGATCGTATTGGACGGGGGACGCGTGGTCGAAGACGGCAGGCCCGCTGACATTCTCGCCCGCCCTGCCAGCGCCTTTGGAGCGAGTTTGGCGGGTTTGAACGTCGTTGGCGGCGTACTGGACGTCGGGGAGGACGGCCTTCCGTCCATCGACGTCGGAGGCGCAAGGCTTATCGCCGCTGAGTCACCGGGAATGGTCTCTGGAGAAACCGTTGCGTTCATGTTTCCGCCGGAGGCTGTTGCGTTGTCCTGTGACGCCATCGGCAGTTCGGCTCGATCCTCGCTGTCGGCGACCGTCGAGAGAGTGAGCACCGTGGGGGGCCTCGTCACCGTGCGCCTTCGGTTCCCTGGTGGTGCGCCCTTCAATGCAAGGATCACTCCCGCTGCACTGGCCGAACTAGAAATCGCTGCAGGCGACGCCGTCTTCGCCACGGTTAAGGCAACTCAGGTGCGAGTGGTGCGTTCCGGGCACGGACGTTCCGCAGGGGGCCGTGCAGAGGAGACCGTCACGCTCGCCTGACGGTGAACACGCTTAGGCGAATAATTTCGGCGGGGCCCGCCTCCCGCAACGTAAAATTGCGTCATGAACACCCGCAATCCCTTTGAATTCGTTGGTTTGACGTACGATGACGTCCTCTTATTGCCGCGGGAAACCGATGTCATACCCTCTGAGGTGGATACCACAAGTCGCCTGACCCGCAAGATTTCACTCAAAACTCCGCTGCTTTCGGCTGCCATGGACACCGTGACCGAGTCTCGCATGGCCATAGCGATGGCACGTCAGGGTGGAATCGGGGTCATCCACCGCAATCTCGCAGTTGAGGCTCAGGCCGAGCAGGTTCGTCAGGTGAAACGCTCGGAGTCGGGAATGGTTCACGATCCGGCGACGATCGGCCCCGAAGCGACGATCGCGGAATTGGACGCACTCTGCGCCACATACCGTATTTCGGGTCTGCCCGTCGTCGACGCCGAGAACAAGCTTCTCGGAATCATCACCAACCGTGATCTCCGCTTCATCCCGGAAGGCGAATTTGCCACCCGGACGGTTCGCGAAACGATGACCCCGATGCCGTTAGTTACCGCGGACAAGGGAGTTTCGCGCGAGGAGGCCGCGCGCCTTTTGGCGCAGCACAAAATAGAGAAGTTGCCGCTTATCGACGGCAAAGGGCGGCTGACCGGGCTTATAACGGTCAAAGATTTCGTCAAGACGCAGCAATATCCCAATGCTTCCAAGGACGCTGATGGGCGACTCCTCGTGGGAGCGGGAGTTGGGTATCTTTCCGATTCGTGGGAGCGCGCGGGAGCTCTGGCTGAAGAAGGAGTCGATGTTCTCGTCATCGATTCGGCCAACGGCGAGGCGCGGCTCGCTCTCGACATGATTGGCAGGCTGCGTGCAGATTCTGCTTTTGACGACGTCGAGATCGTCGGGGGAAACGTCGCCACGCAGGCGGGGGCCCAGGCGCTCATTGACGCCGGTGTCGATGCGGTGAAGGTAGGCGTGGGGCCCGGATCGATCTGTACGACGAGAGTTGTTGCGGGGATAGGCGTCCCGCAGGTGACAGCCGTCTACGAATCGTCCAAGGCTTGCGGCCCTGCGGGCGTTCCCCTCATTGCCGACGGCGGGTTGCAGTATTCCGGTGACATTGGAAAGGCCGTGGTGGCCGGCGCCGATACCGTCATGCTTGGTTCTCTCCTGGCTGGCTGTGAGGAGACCCCCGGCGAGATTGTTTTCGTTAACGGCAAGCAGTTCAAGCATTATCGGGGGATGGGCTCGCTCGGAGCGATGTCGTCGCGCGGCAAGCGATCCTATTCGAAGGATCGTTATTTTCAAAGCGACGTTTCCTCCGACGATAAGATCATTCCGGAGGGAATTGAGGGTCAGGTACCCTTCCGTGGCACTCTTTCCTCGGTTCTCGGTACGCTTTTGGGCGGCCTGCACCAGACAATGTTCTACACGGGTTCCAGAACGATCCCCGAGCTCAAAGAGAACGGTCGTTTCGTTCGAATCACGTCCGCAGGATTGCGCGAATCGCATCCTCACGACGTGCAGATGACAGTAGAGGCGCCGAACTATTCGGGACGATGAGCCGAGTGTCGGTCAAGGTATTCTTCGACGAACCGGAACTGGCGCTTTAAACGGGGTCTCTAACGCGACGGAACCGGCCAGTCGAAGGAGTCCGTGAATTCGCGCCCCTTTTCGGCCGCCTTTTTGGCGAGAAAAGCCATGAAGCCGGCATGCGTTTCGCATTCCCTTTCCTGGATCTCCTCCAGCTGTGCGTTGGCGAGCTCCCGATACTTGCAAACCATCGCTGCCAGCAAACTCAAAGTAGCTAGGACGTCGGCCTCGGCGTTGTGAAAATCGTCTTCGTTGTGGATGTCGTAGTGGCGGCAGAGATCCTCGAGTCGACGTTTTCCTTTGCGATACCGATCAACCGATCGATCGAGAAGATAGGGATCAATGACGGGGAAGATCTCGCTGCCGAGACGTTCGGCCACCGTCGGCAAACCGTGCCGGTCCAGTTCGCACTCCAGCAGGGTGAAATCGTAGGTCGCATTGAAGGCCACCACCGGGTGACGCTGCATCATGTGTTCTGTCAAAAGGGCCGCTATCTCCTCTAAAACTCCGCCAATCGGCCGGCCTTCGGCACGTGCTTGTTCCGTTGTTATCCCGTGCACTGCGCTCGCCCGTTCGGGGATGTCGACGCCAGGGTCCGCCAGCCAGTAGCGTTTCGAAATTCCGAGGTCGCTTACGGCAACGAGCGAGCAGGTCACCAGGCGGTCAGCCGACGCGTTGATGCCGGTTGTCTCGGTGTCGAAGCCTACGATCGGGCAAGCTGTCCACATTCCGTTCTCTTCGTGATCCATAGTTTCATGTTATCGACGGTGACCGACACTTCGTCGGCGATGACTGGCACTCTATCGGCGAGGACCGCCGCATCCTCGCCGAGCGCACGGTAGTCTTGGAATGTGAGCGAGATCGAGATAGGGCGGGGGAAAAGGGCGCGGCGCGCCTATACGCTGGACGACGTCGCCGTGGTTCCTCGAAGACGCACTCGCGACGCAGACGAAGTCTCGACTTCCTGGCAGTTCGACGCTTACCACCTGGATATTCCCGTGCTTTCGGCCCCCATGGATTCGGTGACGTCTCCGGCTACCGCAATCGAAGTCGGCAAGTTGGGCGGAGTCGGCGTTTTGGACCTCGAAGGTGTGTGGACGCGTTATGAAGATCCCACGGAGGAATTCGCCAGGATCGCCCGAACGGAGCCGTCCAGCGTCACGCGGCTTCTTCAACGCATGTACTCCGAGCCGGTCAAGCGCGAACTGATCTTCTCCCGGCTCGCCGAGATTCGTTCCGCCGGAGTTCCCGTGGCCGGCGCGCTTTCGCCCGGACGAACGCAGGACTTATGGAAAACAGTCATTGACGCCGGAGTGGATCTGTTTATCATTCGCGGTACGACGGTTTCCGCCGAGCACGTTTCGGCCTCGCGAGAGCCTCTCAATCTCAAACGTTTTATCTATGAGCTCGAAGTTCCCGTTAGTTGGCGGAGCTGTGACCTACACCGGTGCGCTGCACCTGATGCGCACGGGTGCAGCCGGAGTGCTAGCCGGGTACGGCGGCGGCGCAGCTTCGGCAACTCGGCGAACCGTCGGCATAGCCGCTCCCATGGCCACTGCGGTAGCCGATATTGCCGCCGCGCGCCGAGATTATTTGGACGAGTCCGGTGGACGCTATGTCCACGTCATCGCCGACGGGTCGGTTTCGACGTCGGGCGATCTCGTCAAGGCCATCGCGTGTGGCGCCGACGCCGTTATGCTCGGCACCGCGTTGGCAAGAGCATCCGAGGCTCCCGGTCGAGGGTGGCATTGGGGGCCCGAGGCATGGCATGCCACGCTTCCTCGCGGTGAGC
>CAUSGP010000079.1:0-9349 GCA_963531075.1 uncultured Actinomycetaceae bacterium
AATACTGTACCTACGCAGTGACGGACCCCCTTAGGGGCTCGCCACACTCGTTCGCAACGAGCCTTGGCAGCATCCTCGCCGCACAACCCCGCTGAGCTCCCTCGCGACGAGCATCGCCATTCGCGCTCGCGGCAAACTCAGCCATTGTCAACCGACCCGTGCGGCGCGGGTCGGTTTTGCCGGCTTCAGTCGATACTCTTGGGCACCTGGAGTCGGTATTGTTCGGCGCCATCAAGTATTGGCTTGGCCGCTTCGGGAACGTAGACGCTCAGCCCGCCGTCGCCCACGGGAAGTTCCACGGCGCCGTCATCGCCGACGACGACCGGTTCGTGACCGCCCACCACGCTAATCCATGTCTTTCCGGCGTGGCGGGAACCGACGTAGAGGCGCTTGACACCGGCCAGACGGTCCGACAAGACCACCGCCAGCCCCGAACCGGGATGGGCATCATCGCCTTCACGCGCAAAACCAACAACATCAGGGGCATCGAAAGCATCGTGTTGCGGGCCGTGGGCAAGCGCACGCCGCATGGTCATAAGCAAGGGCAGCTCAACAACAGCCGGCAGATCGCCCGTCTCGGGCGTGCCGAAGAGATCGCCCCAAAAGACGCAGGGCGTGCCGGCCTCGCGCAGCAAAATAATGGCGTAAGCCGAAGGTTTGAACCACGATTGGACGGTAGAGGCAAGCGATTGCCCCGGCTGGGTGTCGTGGTTCTCGACGAAAGTGACGGCGCGGGCGGGGTCGGCCTCAACAAGAGTGCCGTCAAAGAGCCGGGAAAGATCGACGTCGCCGTTGGAGTTCGAAGCCGCGTGCAGGTGGAAGTGGAGGGGCACGTCGAACAGACTCGTGGACGGAACAGCTTCGAGGTATTGCTCCAGCTCGGTGACGTCGTGAGACCAGTACTCGCCGACGGCCGGGAGGGCGCGCCCGGTGGCCTTGCGAAGCTCGGGAAGCCAGCCGGCGAAGAAATCAGCGCCGATATGCTTGACGGCGTCAAGGCGCAAGCCGTCAATGTCGGCGGTTTCGACATACCAGCGTCCCCAACGGTCCAGTTCATCGCGCACCTTGGGGTCAGCAATGTCGACGTCGCAGCCCATGAGGTAGTCGTAGTTGCCGAACTCATCGTCGACGTTCTCGTTCCACTGCTTTCCCTCGAACAGCCACACCCCGGAAATCCCGCGGTTCTCGTCCCAGTCGGAGCCGTTAAAACACGTCCAATCCCACGTGAAATCGGAATAGACGCCCGCGCGGCCGGGAAATTCGTAGCGCGTCCACGCCCGAATCTCCTCGGTCTCGCCGATGGGCCGACGGCGATCCCCCGGATCCACGGGCATGGCCCTCACGATCTCGGCCACTTCCCCGCCCATGCGGTGATTGAGAACAATGTCGGCCACCACGGCAATGCCCGCATCATGCAGTGCAGCTACGGCCGCAAGGTATTCATCCTTGGTGCCGTACTTGGTGGGCACCGTGCCTTTCTGATCAAACTCCCCCAAGTCATACATGTCATAGACCCCGTAACCGACGTCCTTCACTCCCGCCTGTCCCTTATAGGCGGGCGGGAGCCATATGGAACTGACGCCGCAGGCAGCCAAGAACACTGCATTCTCGGCCAGGAGGCGCCAATGGCTTGAATTCGGAGCCATGTCCCAAGCAAAAGCCTGAAGCAGAAGAGGATTGACAACATGGGATGCGGAATCGCCTGTGCTGGCACTCGGCATCGGCTCGGCGAACGCCGGTCCGCTCTCCTCAGCAGCGCCCTCTTGCTCGGCGAACGCCGGCCTCACGTCCTGGGGAACAGACGTCCGCTCATCGTTCGTGCGATCGTTATTGCCCATGCCGTCGGTCCTTTCCAAGCTCATCGATCGAGGCTCACGTAGACATTACCCGCTGGCCCTTCCCGAAGAATCTTTACAAACGCTGAAAAGAACTCGCTGCGGCAGCATTCGGCTTCCGAGCGAGACGGGCCAGCACCCAAACAATACAAGACACCGCCAAAGAGCTGACGGATCCGACGCTTCGTAAGACGCGCACCCTTGGAAGCACAGGTTCAGAATTCCCCTTCCCCCACACTTCGAAGGCGTGCGCTCGCTTGTCGACTCCGGTTCACCTCCTACGGTTCGCCGCCTGGCGACCCCGCTTCGCCTGGCCACGGCCAAAAATCCCATCAACCACCGCCAGCATCGGGCGCTTAGGAAATACACGGGTGACAAATCGCGCCGCGACGGCGTTCATCAACCCGTCGACGACGCTCGGCTTCCCGGCTTTCAGCGCACGCATGGCAGTGTTTACGACCTGCCGAGTCGAACGCAGTTTTCCGACAACGGTTGCTTCGTCAGAAACCTCGAAGAAAGGAGTGTCCGTGGAGCCGGGGCACACTGCGAGGACACGGATGCCATTCCGCCTATTCTCGCGCCAAAGGGCCTCGGTAAAGGAAAGCACGAAAGCCTTCGTGGCGCCATAAACAGCCATATGGGGTAGCGGCTGGAAAGCCGCGGTCGATGAGATGTTGATGATCGTGCCGCTTCCGCGCTCGCGCATGGCGGGTAGGTACCTCGCTGTCAGGCCCACGACGGCAAGACAGTTGAGGCGCACCTCTTGCTCAAGCCGCTCCGGAGCATCGTCGGCGACGTCGAAGCCCGTGCCGAAACCAGCATTGTTGACGAGCACATCCACTGCCACGCCCATGCGGGACGTCTCGTTCCAAAGCTGCTCAGCCGCGCCGGGGTCCGACAGGTCGATCGAGAGCGCGGTGACGTCTACGCCGTGCTGATCACGGAGCTCCTCGGCGAGAGCATCGAGTTTTTCCTTCCTACGGGCCACCAAAAGAAGATCGTGCTTCTCGGCAGCGTATCGACGAGCAAACTCCTCGCCGATACCAGACGACGCTCCGGTGATGAGGGCAACCATTTTCCTTCCTTTCAATACATTTTTGTTTTGAAAGTACTTTATGTCATCGAAAGCCGTCCTTCCATCTACATACCGCGAGAGGCTCTTCACTTTTCACGACACCGCAAATATTCGCGCAAAGGCTTCAAGCTGGGCGCCGTCGGCAAGGAGGGGGTTACATGCCGCGCACCCAAACCTTGCCCCTTGCACGGCACTCGAAGCAGACAGCCTGTACCGAGAACGCACATCCATACCCTGTACTTCGCCCTCCCCCGGCATAATGGGCGGCATGGATGAATCCACGCGCAACATTGCAGTGAAGCGCTCAAAGAAAATGGCGACGATGCTCGCCGCGGTAGGAGCTTTGCACTTTGTGTCGCCTACGCCTTTCGACAGGATAGTTCCACGCGCCCTGCCGGGTTCGCCCCGCGCATACACATACGCCTCGGGCATCGCAGAGCTGGGCATTGCCGCGCTACTGACCAATCGGAAGACGTGCCGCTTTGGCGGCTTGGCCGCGGCGGCGCTTTTCGTTGCCGTATATCCCGCGAACATTCAGATGGCATTAGACGCACGCGGCAAAAGACCACGTGACAGAGTTATTGCCTACGGGCGCCTCCCGTTCCAATTCCCGATGATTCGCAGCGCTTGGCGCATCTGGCGGGCAAGGCAGGCATGAGACCCGGCACAGACAGAGGAGGCGTAAAACTATCTGCGACCGGATGCGTCTCATGCCAGCCCCTCCATTCTTTGCCATAAAGGCCCCGTGAATCCAGTTTTCCACATCGATTCTCACGTGATTCATTACTCATCAGTTAGAGCGCGACGGACAATGCGCTTGCGCCCGCACCTTCCTCGGGAAGGTCGTCCCGACTCCCACGCCAGGGAATGTCTCACGGCCAACCTCTCTCCCGAAAGTGCATGAAAATAAAGGAAAAATACAGCATGACTATCAGAAAGTTCCGGCGTTCGACGTCGTTTCTCCCAGGTCGCAAAGCACTCGGAGAATGAACAGACCAACCAAAGAACGAACTACGACGCAAGCAACAACAAAGCGGCATGAGACGCACTGGCAGGTTCGGCCGTGCAATCGCGAAGTGCGCCAGCTCCGAACTGCCCTCGCCCTCCTCGCGGTCACCTTTTCCCTGATGCTGGCCGTTTGGGGCACGTTGCTCATCGACAATTCTTCGCACAAACGGCACAATTACCGGGCTTCCAGCGACGATGCTTGCGAAGTCTATGACTGTAACCCTTCCAGCTCCACTCCGCTGACGGAGGGAAGCTCCAAATGAGGTCCTTGCAAGGAAAGCGGCAAGCCGCATCATTGCCGAAACCGAATTATGGATGTACAATGTACGTACGCGAAAGGAGTTTCTATGCCGACAACCGCCAAAACACGTCGCATCAACCTTCGCGCCAGCGAACGACAAGAGGCGGCGATACGCCATGCGGCTGAGTTAAGCGATTCGACGGTTTCAGAGTTCATTTTGAGAAGCGCTGTCGAGCACGCCGAACGAGTGCTCGCGGACCGCCGTCAGTTCACGCTCTCCGACGAGGAGTACTCGCTCTTCCTGGAAGCACTTGACTCGCCGATCGAAACCGCCAAGTTACGGCGACTATTTGAACGTGAAAGCCCCATTGGCTCTGAAATCACCTTGCGCGACGATTCATGAACGCAACGCTGCTAGCACCGCGTCGCCTGCAGAAAGAGGATTCGCGTAAGGGCTTCAGATCGGGCGTTGACGAGCTCGACACGTGGTTTCAGAAGTTTGCATGGGAAAATCAACGGAACAACAATGCAGTGACCTACGTCGCATGCGCCGATAAGCGTGTTGTAGGCTACTACGCGCTAGCCGCGGGCGGCGTGAGCAAGGCAAGCGTAGACGAGCATTTCGCCATGCGTCGCCCGAGTGACATTCCATGTATATTGCTCGCCAGGCTCGCAGTCGATGAACGTGCAACCGGACAAGGAATCGGGATGGCCATGCTACAGGACGCTCTTCGAAGAGCACTGGCAGCAAGCGAGTCCCTCGGCGCAGCATGCGTTCTCATTCACTGCCGCGACGCCGCGGCGAAGTCCTTCTACATGCACCATGTGGACGCGCTCGCCTCGCCAGCCGACCCGCTCCAGCTCGTGGTTCCCATGAAGCGCATCGAGGCGCTGCTGGTTGAGCAGGGACGGGATGGCGGATAGGAGCCGGGCGCCGATTCGATTTCACTTTGCCTTGCCTTTTCGACGAAGCCGCGAAACCACTCCCCACATGCTTCCACGCGTCTGCGACCGGCCCCGCCGCACGCGCCTGCAGTTTCCCTTTTGCCCTACACCAGCAAAGTCACCGGAATCAGCTATTTGCCGCGCGCCGTGGACCCGCTCATGATTCGCGTGCTTGACTCAGCAGGTGCAGCCATTCCGGAAGGCCCTCGCGGCTGCGGCAAGACCGCGACGGGCCTTGCACACGCGTCGTCCTACACACTGCTAGACACACCAGAGGCCCAAACTGCGGCCAAGATCAATCCGCATCTGCTGCTGGCCAGGGCCTCCCCTCGCCTTCTCGACGAACGGCAACTGATCCCCCAGATCTGGAATCTGGCACGCAGAGAGGTCGATTTTTCCTCCGAACCCAGACGCTTCACCCTCACAGGTTCGGCCATTCCTGCCGCCGACCCAATCCGGCACACTGGCGCAGCGCGCTTCATCCGAGTCCGTCAGCGCACCACGACCTGAAAACGCTCAGTTTCCTCTTTGAATCCGCAGTTGTCCACGACCTGCTCGTCTACGCGGAGGCCCTGGGCGCACACGTACACCACTATCGCGACTCCAACGGACGTGAGCTCGATGCGGTCCTGACGGTGCCCAACGGAAGCTGGGCAGCCATCGAGGTGAAGCTCGGCGGCGGGCAAGCACAGCGCGGAGCTGAGAGCCTCGCCTGCGCCGTCGACCAGATCGACGCCGCACCGCCGACCTTCAAAGCGGTGATCACAGGAACCGGCTTCACGGCGACCCTGCCCGACGGCACAATCACCTTCCCGCTGTACGCGCTCCGGCCTTGAACGCAGGCGTCTGACCGGACTCTCCGCGGCCGCTGCATGTTGCGTGCCATCACGGTCCGCACGCTGCCGCACACGGCGTTCTGTCACGCCCTGCGTTCCATCTTGTCCCACGCGCCGTCGCCTTCCGCCTATGTGTCATCGCATTCTGCGCGTCGTCACACGCCGATCAGGGCAAGCGGCACAACGCCGACGCCGTCTGGACGACGGCGGTGACCGCCCGCAGTCGTCAGTTCTGCGCCCGCAATGGCAGGCAACTGTCACAACGTCTCACGTGCGATCCCTAAGACCATCGAAATAGAAGCAAGTGAATGCCGCAAAGGCAACTCCCGTTTTCAACATTGACCAGGACAAATACAACTCGCCATCTGGCGGGCGGGCACCTCCGTTAAACTGTTCCCCACGCTACAAACACATTGTTTCTTTTCCTGTCCCGAAGCCCGCAAACGAATGCTCACATACGAAAGGTGAGCCTCACTTTGGCTCGACTCGTCGGTGCGCCAAACATCATTCGTGAGACAATTGGGCAAGCGGGTAGACATCGCCGTATTTCCAGAACTCAAAGCAAAGGAGCTTGAGAAGAAAATGACATGCAGCAACGACTGCTCCGGCGAAAAACCGTGATCGACGCGCCGATCAGGTCGTCAGCGGAAGATGATCTTGGACGCGCACCCATCGCACATGCATTTGCGCGATCAATTTTAGAGCTCGACGCAAGCCAGGGACTTGTTGTGGGCGTCTTGGGACCATGGGGGCATGGTAAAAGTTCTTTCATCAATCTAATGCGCGAAGAGTTTGAAGGGATTCCCAAGGAGTTTGAGAGCTCCGAGGAGTCAGAACCGACGTCAGAAGGGTCTGAAACCAGGCGTGCTCTCACTGTCATTGATTTCAACCCTTGGATGTTCTCCGGCTCGGACCAGCTCATTGACTTCTTCTTCACTCAAATCGGAGCGGAGTTGAGGATCAAGAATAAGAGGCGTTTCCGTAAGATAGCTAAGTTGTTTCAAAAGTATGGCGGTATCCTTAGGCCCGCCTTTCAGCTCATCCCTTTCCCCGGCGCTGGTGCGGTAGGGGATCTAATCGTCGGTGCTGCGGGAACAACGAGTACAGACCGCAGTGTACAGAAAGTAAAAGACGATATTACCGAGGCACTCAGTAAACTTGAGAAGCCTATCGTGGTCGTCATTGACGACATCGACCGACTCACCAAAATCGAAATCCGTGAAATCTTCAAACTTGTCCGTCTGACAGCCAGCTTCCCAAACATCATCTACTTACTGGCCTTCGACAGAGAACGTGTAGAGCAAGCTCTCTCTGAAGGCGGTATCTCAGGGCGCGCGTATCTTGAAAAGATTGTCCTTTTGAGCTTCGATGTTCCTCAAGCATCAGAGAAACTGCTTCGTTCTCGTGCAATCGCAGAACTGGGACGCGTCTTGTCTCCCATAACAAACGCGATTCTCGACGAACATCGATGGATCTCAGCCTACTCGGAAGTGATTGAACCGCTCCTGTCAAACATACGCGATGTGACTCGATATGCAATCTCCGCCAAGCAGACAATCAAGGACCTCGGCGACAAAGTCGATCTTGTCGACCTTCTTGCATTGGATGCACTCCGTGTTTTCCGTCCTGAAATCTTCCTGCGTCTTCCTGCACTTCGAAATGAACTTACAGGCGTACACAGCAGCATGGGAACTGCAGGTAAGCGAACCCGTGAAGGCATCGAAGAACTGTTCAAAGATTCGGGCGATGAAGGGAATCCGAGTGCTATCGAATCGTTGCTGAATGAATTTCCCGGTAACGAAACTGTTGTAGCTCTTCTCGCGTATGTATTTCCCGCTTCGCAACAAGATGACATGTCCGAGCAGCTTGATACTTGGCGGACCGAACGTCGAATGGCCCATATCGACTTTCTTAACCTCTACTTTGATCGAGTCATGCCGGACAGTCTCGTCGCGTTCCGACACTCTGAATACGCTGTTAATATTCTAAACGATAGAAGGTTACTTGAGAACTATCTGACTAAATTGCCCCCCGAAACGCTTGAAGACGCCATAGACGGTCTTGCCTCCTACGAAACAAAATTCACCGACGACATGGTTATCCCGGGATCTATCACGCTACTGAATCTGATCGACATCATTTCAAAGAAGAAACGACGAAGTTTATTCGACACCGCAGGCGGGTTTGCTGTCAGACATGTTGTCATCGCACTTCTTCATCGCATAGACAAAGAGGAGGAGCGGGAAAAATTTGTTTCACAGATTCTTGAGGGACTTGAGACATACTCTTCCAAACTTTACCTCATTGACACCATAAGATATAGAACAGACGAAAACAGACTCGTTAGTGAGGCGTTTGTGGAACAGATCCATGCAGATTTTGTCAAAAAAATTCAGGATACGCCACCAAGCGAGCCATCGCGCGAATGGGACGCTTGGCGGATTTACTATGAGGTCGGGAAAAAGACACACAAGGTTCCACTCAACCCCGGCGAAGACCCCATTCTACTCCTAGCAGTGCTTTACTCACTTAGATTTACACTGCTGCAATCATTAAATCCTTTTCAAGATCAGTCGAAAGATCGTCTCGACTGGGACAAACTCGTAAAATTATTCGGGTCTGAGGACAAAGTAAGGATAGCTTTGGGTAACATCCGCGATGAACTAGGTGATGACGAAGTTCTCCGGCTTGCCGATAGGTATCTACAAGGTTGGGAACCAGATCCTTCCTAGATGAACCTCTCGCAAGTCAACAAGATAAGAACCAAGCTGACGCCAGTCGTTCCCCTTCGGAAGAAAATCACCTTTATTTTTAAAACAGCGATACTTACACTTTTAGCTACGCTGTTGCTCTTGCGCCTTCTGTCTTAGGGCAGTTAGTGACCTCGTAGTTTCCCAAATCGGCGCTGCAGCTCTTTACTCCATGTTGACAGTCAATGCTCCCCGTTTGCTTCAGGTGCTTCAGGTCAAATTTTCACCACAAACACACACGCATAAAGAAACTCGGCAAACCCAGGAAAAGCTCGGGTTTCGAAGCCAATCAGCGAGCTCGAATCATACAAGTATCAGAACTTGAATCCTGCAGATCACAAGACTTGAATCACGCAAATAGCAGGAAGGAAAACCTCGGGACAGTCAGAGAAACAGTCGCCGCTTTGGTGCACCTGCAACCACGACGTCCGTCCCCTATTTCGTTGTTCTGTTCAGGCTCTACTTCCTTGGCAAACGCGACGCAAGCAGCCTCGGTGGCGGCATTGATGATGCCTGCTGCCTATCTGTCGATAGACGTTGATAGACGAAGAATGGCATACGAAGGACCTGCCCGGCTACAGCCGAGCAGGTCCGAATGTTGTTAAAAATCTATAGCATCACGGCGGCACAGACAAAAGCGGCTTCACGGCTGGGGCAAA
>CAUSGP010000080.1:0-9308 GCA_963531075.1 uncultured Actinomycetaceae bacterium
TATGGCTTTGGGCCAGACGGGCCCGGCCGTCAAAGCCGCCGGGCTGCCCTGGGATCTGCGCAAGAGCCAGCCGTACTGCGGGTACGAAAGCTACGAGTTCGACGTCCCCGTGTACGACAAGTCGGACGCCTACAACCGAGCCATGGTCCGCTTCGACGAGTGCTACCAATCGCTCAGGATCATTTATCAAGCCCTGGAGAAGCTCGACGCGACCGAGGGGGAGCCCGTGATGGTGGCGGACAAGAAGATCGCTTGGCCCGCCCGCCTGTCGATATCCACCGACGGTCAGGGGACGACGCCGACGCACGTGCGCGAAATCATGACCGAGTCGATGGAATCGCTCATCCACCATTTCAAGCTCGTCACCGAGGGGTTCCGCGTCCCGGCCGGCCAGGCGTACTCGATCGTCGAGCACGCCAAGGGCGTTTTGGGCTGTCACCTTGTCTCTTCCGGGGGAACGCGCCCATTCCGGGCGCATATCTCCGACCCCGGATTCAGGAATTTGCAGGGATTGTCGATGATGGCCGAGGGCGGCATGCTGGCCGATGCCATCGTCTGTCTGGCCGCCATTGACCCCGTCATGGGAGGTGTGGACCGATGAGGGAAGGCTACTCGCCCGAGGTGGAGAAACGTTTGCGCGCCGAATCGCAGGAGATTATCGCGCGCTACCCGGTGGCGCGATCGGCGCTCATGCCCATGCTCCATCTCATCCAGTCCGTGGACGGGTTTGTCTCGCCCCGAGGCATCGCGCTGTGTGCGGACATCCTGGGCCTGACCCGTGCGGAGGTCTCCGCCGTCGCCACGTTCTACAGCCAGTATCGGCGTCACCCCAACGGCGAATACAACCTCGGTGTGTGCACGAACGCCCTGTGCGCGGTCATGGGCGGGGACGAAATATGGGAGACCTTGACCTCACACCTTGGTGTCGGGAGCGATGAGACGACTCCGGACGGCAAGATCACGCTCGAAGCGCTCGAATGCAACGCCGGCTGCGATTATGCGCCCGTCATCATGGTCAACTGGGAGTTCTTCGACAATCAGACGCCGACCTCCGCCTTGGAGCTCGTTGAGGACATCCGTGCCGGCCGCGACATCCATCCGACCAGGGGCGCCGACAAGGTGCACACGTTCAAAGAGACCGAGCGGGTGCTCGCGGGATTTGAAGACGGCCACGTGAACGAGGGGCCCGGAGCCGGCGAGGCCTCGCTCAGGGGGCTGTCGATCGCCCGTGAACGCGGCTGGACCGCGCCCAAGGAGGTTGCCAAATGAGTGAGTTCTCAGCCCCCGGGGTTCTGGCCCCGGTCGTCTCCAACACGTGGGACGCGGAACGCTCGTGGACTCTCGGCACGTACCGCGCGGCGGGAGGGTACGAGGGTCTGGCCAAGGCTTGGACTTACGGCCCGGGTGAATTGACCCAGCTCATCAAAGACTCCGGCCTCGCCGGGCGCGGGGGAGCGGGATTCCCGACCGGCTTGAAGTGGAGCTTCCTGCCTCCGCCCGACGGCGGGCCGCGCTACCTCGTGGTCAACGCCGACGAAGCCGAGCCGGGCACGTGTAAGGACATCCCGGCGCTCATGGGCAACCCGCACGCGCTCATTGAGGGCATGGCGATTTGCCTTCTGGCCGTCGGAGGGCATCACGGATTTGTCTACCTTCGCGGAGAGGTCGTACACGTCTACCGGCGCCTCATGGCAGCCGCCCGTGAGGCGCGCGAGGCGGGCCTCATCGGCAAGGGCTTAGGCCCGAACGGAGATTACGACATCGACATCACCGTGCACGCCGGCGCGGGCGCCTACATTTGCGGCGAAGAGACGGCACTGCTTGACTCGCTCGAGGGCCGGCGCGGCCAACCGCGGCTCAAGCCGCCGTTCCCCGCCGCCGAGGGGCTATATGCCCGGCCCACCGTCATCAACAACGTCGAGACGATTTCCTCGGTTCCCGGGATCGTCCGCAACGGGATCGAGTGGTTCCAGGCAATGGGGACTGAAAGCGCGAAGGGCCACGGCTTCTTCTCGCTTTCCGGCCACGTGAAAAACCCGGGTCAGTACGAGGCCCCGCTCGGCATCACCGCGCGTACGCTCTTCGATCTGGCCGGCGGCATCAGGGAGGGGCACAAGCTGAAGTTCTGGGCGGTGGGCGGTTCGTCCGCGCCGCTGTTTACACCCGAGCAGCTGGATGTCCCCCTCGACTACAACTCGGTGCGCGAAGCCGGTTCCATGCTTGCCACGCGCGCCATTATGGTCTTCGACGAAACCGTCTCGGTGGTGCGGGTTATCTCGCGCTGGACGGACTTCTATCAGCACGAGTCGTGCGGCAAATGCACACCGTGCCGCGAGGGGACCTACTGGATGCGGCAGGTCATCCACCGCCTGGAGGCCGGACGCGGCCAGCCCGGCGATGTCGACCTCCTCTACGAGATCGCCTCCAATATCGCGGGCCGTTCCTTCTGCGCTCTGGGTGATGCCGCCGCCACCCCGGTCAAATCGGGAATCGAATTGTTCCGCGACGAATTCGAAGCCGGATATACGACGCCGGCGCGCGAACTCTTCCCCTACGAAAAGACGACCCTGTTCTCCGAGGTGCCTGCACGATGACGGCCAACGATTCCCTCGTCAATGTCAAGATCGACGGCAAAGACGTTGAGGTTCCCGCCGGAACCCTCATTATCCGAGCGGCCGAGCAGATTGGTGTGCGCATCCCGCGCTTTTGCGACCATCCCCTGCTCAAGCCCGCCGGCGCCTGCCGCCAGTGCCTCGTTGAGGTCGCCCGCCCGGGGCGCGACGGCGTCGTCGCGAAGGGTCCCAAGCCGGTGCCCTCGTGCGCGGAGACCGTCACGCCCGGCATGGAGGTCTACACTCAGCACACCTCGGAGGTTGCGGCCAAGGCCCAGCGCGGAATCATCGAATTCCTCCTCGTCAACCACCCGCTTGACTGCCCTATCTGCGACAAGGGCGGCGAATGCCCGCTGCAGAACCAGGCGCTCTCAGACGGCCGTGCCGAATCGCGTTTCGTCGACGTCAAGCGGACCTACCCCAAGCCCGTCCAGGTGACCTCGGAGATCCTCCTCGACCGCGACCGCTGCATCCTGTGCCAGCGATGCACAAGGTTCCAATCGCAGATCGCGGGCGATCCTTTCATCGCGCTTCAGGGGCGAGGCGGCGGAACCCCGGGCTTCGAGGTGCACTCACTCAACGGCTCGCAGATCGGCGGTTTCGACGCGCAGGTCCTCAACTTCTCCGATTCTGACGGCGAGGCCGCCGAATCGGCCCCCGGGGACTACATCGGCTCCTACGGAAGCTACGGGTTGGCCGAGGGCTTCGCTTCCGGCCCGATGGAGCCGGCGGAAATGGACGAGTCGGGCCGCCCCTTCTCCTCCTATTTCTCCGGCAATATCATCCAGATTTGCCCGGTGGGGGCGCTCACCAGCTCCGCTTACCGTTTCCGTTCGCGGCCTTTCGACCTCGTATCGGTCCCCGGCGTCACCGAGCACGATGCCTCCGGTTCAGCCATCCGCGTGGACTATCGGCGCGGCGAGGTTTTGCGGCGGCTCGCCTGGGAAGATCCCGAAGTCAACGAGGAGTGGATCACCGACAAAGACCGCTTCGCCTTCAGATGGCAGAGCGGCCCCGACCGTTTGACGCATCCGCTCGTGCGCGACGCCTCCGGCGAGCTTGTGCCGACATCGTGGGCGGATGCTCTCGACGTCGCCGCCCGCGGGCTCGCGGCAGCCAAGGCCCACGGCGGAGTCGGGGTTCTTACCGGCGGCAGGCTCACCATGGAGGACGCCTACGCCTACTCGAAATTCGCCCGGGTGGTTCTGGGTACGAACGACATCGATTTCAGGACGCGCCCGGCTTCGCCGGAAGAGGACGCCTTCCTCGGCTTCGTCGTTGCCGGAAGCGGCCGTGGGGTCACGTACGGCGATCTAGAGAAGGCGGGGCATGTTCTGACCGTCGGATTCGAGGCCGAGGAAGAGTGCGGGTCGGTGTTTTTGCGCCTGCGCAAGGCCGTGTTGGCCAAAACGACGTCGGTGAGCGTCATCGCCCCTTACTCAACGGGCGGAAGCGCAAAGATGGACGCGACCGTCATCCCTGCGGCTCCCGGAACCGAGGCGGCGATTCTCGACGGGCTAGCCGAGGGCGACCCCCTATACGATGGGCTGGCCGCCGGCGGGATCATCCTTGTTGGTGAACGTGCGGCCGAATTCGAAGGCACGCTTTCGGCGGCCTGGCGCCTGGCCGAGCGCAGCGGCGCCCGGCTTGCCTGGATTCCCAGGCGAGCCGGGGACCGCGGATCCGTCGAGATGGGCGCCGTGGGAGGGCTCCTGCCCGGTGGGCGCCCCGTCGCCGACGGAACCGCCCGCGCGGAGGTCGAGCGCGCGTGGGGAACGGGAATTCCCTCGATGCCTGGACGATCGGCCGAGTCGATTCTTCTGTCGGTGCATTCGGGAGCCTTGGGCGGCCTGCTCATGGGCGGCGTCGATGTCGCCGATTTGCCGGGCGACGCCCTTTCATCGATCGAATCAGCCGGATTCGTGGTCCAGCTCGAGGTACGCGCCACCGCCACTACGGCCTTGGCCGATGTCGTCCTGCCCGTCGCCCCGCCGGTGGAAAAGGGCGGGTCTTTCGTCAACTGGGAGGGGCGCATCCGGCCCTTCGGGCAGGCTTTGACGTCCGTCCAGCTTCCTGACCGCATCGTCCTCAACGATTTGGCCGCGCAATTCGACGTCGACCTCGGCCTCGACACGCTCGCCGGGGCCGTCGCCCAGATCCGAGGCTTCAAGCCGTGGAAGGGCCCGCGCGTGGCTCCTCCCCACGTCTTTCCGGAGGGCCAAGAACCGCCCGCTGCCGGTACGGTGGTGCTGGCCTCATGGAATCTGCTCATCGGCGAGGGCTCTCTTCTTTCGAACGAGCCGCATCTGGCCGGGACGGCCCGGCGGGCCACCGCGGTCATGTCCGAGGCGACGGCCCGTGACGTCGGAGTCGCCTACGGAGACAGGGTGACCGTTCAGGGCACGATAGGGCGTGTCACGCTTCCCGTCGTCACCCTTCCCATGCCCGACGGGGTCGTCTGGATTCCGCAGAACTCCGCCGGGTGCAAGATCGCTTCGCTCGGGGTCAGGCCGGGCGAGGCAGTGACCGTCGTCGCGGAGGTGAGGAAGTGACGCCAACGATCGCCGCCGCTGGCCAAACAGCGGACTTTTCGCAGGATACGTGGTGGATATGGGGCCTGAAGGCCGTGTTCATCATTGTTTTCCTCATCATGAACGTCATTCTCGCGTTGTGGGTCGAACGTCGAGCCCTTGCGCGCATGCAGACGCGCCTCGGCCCTAACAGAGTGGGGCCTTGGGGCTTCGGACAGGCTTTTGCCGACGCCATTAAGCTGCTCATCAAAGAGGATTTCTGGCTCAAGGGCGCTGACAAGATCATCTACTTCGTTGCTCCGTTCATCGGTGCGGTGTGCGCCTTCACGGTCATGGCCGTGGTGCCGATGGGACCGAATGTGTCGATATTCGGCCATTCGACGCCTCTTCAGCTCGCCGATTCGCCGGTGGCGATCCTTTTCGTCCTCGCGATTGCGGCTTTGGGCGAGTATGGGCTGGTGCTCGGCGGGTGGTCGGCGCATTCGACGTTGCCCTTCTACGGGTCGGTGCGCGGCGCCACGCAGATGATCTCCTACGAGCTGGCCTTGGGCCTTTCGCTCGTCACGGTATTCCTCACATCCGGGACAATGTCGATGTCGGGGATCGTCGCTTCGCAGTCGAAACTGTGGAACATCGTCACTCTCTTCCCGGCCTTCGTCATCTACCTCATTTCCATGTTTGGCGAGACGAATCGCCTGCCCTTCGACCTTCCCGAAGCCGAGGGCGAGATCGTCGCCGGCCATACCACCGAGTACTCCTCGATGAAGTTCGCGTGGTTCTTCCTCTCCGAGTACATCAATATGCTCAACGTCTCGATGGTCGCCACAACCGTCTTCCTCGGCGGTTGGCGCGCAGACCCGGTGACGACGTCGATCTTCTCCCTGTGGGGAGGGAACCCGAATTCCGGGTGGCTGCCGATGCTCTGGTTCTTCGGCAAGACCTGGACTCTCATGTTCTTCATGGTTTGGACGCGAGGCGCCTTGCTGCGCATGCGCTATGACCATTTCATGAAGCTCGGATGGAAGGTCCTCATCCCCGTGTCGTTGGCGTGGTTGGTCTCCGTCACCGTCATGCAGGCAGTTACGAGCTTCACCGATGTCTCGCGCAATCAGCTGTTCATCGGGATAGGGATCGCCTTTCTCGTGGGCATGGTCATCCTTTTCGTCGCCGGCGCCCTTGGCGGATCCGGAAGCGAGAGCGCACGCCAAACGGAAGGGGAGGCCTTCGTTCGGCGGTCGGAGGAATTCGACGCTTTCGCCGGCGGATTCCCGGTTCCGCCTCTGCCCGGCCAGTCGCTGCCGCCTTCGCCTCGTGCCTCGCGCAGCGCGGTTTCTAACGGGAGCGATCAGCCAGGCGCCGGCGATCGGCCCGGCGGCATTTTTCCCGATAGCGTCTCGCCCGTTGCCGGCTCCGGCGTCGTTGCGCCTGAAGGTCGTTCCGGCGTTGCCCGATCTGACAACCAAGCCGATGCCCCAACAACAGCCAAGGGAGGCCACGAGTGACAGACAACATTCCCTCCACGTCCCCCGACCCTAAGCTCTGGGACAGGCCTAAGAAGGGGCCGGTCGGAGAGCTCTTGGCGCCCGTCGCCGGGTACGGGATCACGTTTTCTTCGATGTTCCGCAAGGTTGCCACCGAGCAATACCCGGAGGAAAAGGTGCCGACGGCTCCTCGCTACCACGGGCGGCACCAGCTCAATCGCTACGCCGACGGCCTAGAACGCTGCATCGGCTGCGAGCTGTGCGCCTGGGCCTGCCCCGCGGACGCGATCTTCGTCGAAGCCGCGAATAATACGCCCGATAATCAAGTCTCTCCGGGCGAGCGCTACGGCCGGGTCTACCAGATCAACTATCTGCGCTGCATCTTCTGTGGTTTTTGCATTCAAGCGTGCCCCACCAGGGCCTTGACGATGACGAACGAGTACGAACTCGCCGGGCCGACCCGCGAGGGCCTCATCTACGAGAAAGAAGATCTTCTTGGGCCGATGATGGAAGGCATGTTGGCGGCCCCCCATCCGATGGTCGAAGGCACGTCCGACGCCGACTACTATCGGGGTGACGTCACAGGGCCCACGGCCGCCCAGATCGAATGGGTGGCTGAGCATCGCCCCGACGATCCAACCCTTGCGACGGCGGTTCCCGTGGATGCGGGTGCGGTTCCGGTCAACGCCAGTGCGGCGCCGACCGGCGCAGACGGGGTCCCGGTCAATGCCAACCCAACTCCGGCCGACGCCAACGCGGTTTCCGTCGGTTCGAATGCGGCTCGCTCCGATCGGGGCGGCGCGCGCGAGGCTGGGGAAGGCGGAAAGTGATGGAGAAAGCCGCAACGCTCGAGATTTCCGCCGGTGAGACGATCCTCTTCGGCGTCGTCGCCGTGGTCATGGTCGTTCTGACGATTTTCGGCCTGCTCATCACGAGGCGAGCCGTCTATTCGGCTGTGTGCGTCATCGCCGACATGGTTTGCCTGGCTGTCCTCTACACGATGCTCGAAGCGCCTTTCATGGGCGTCGTTCAGATCGCTGTATACACCGGTGCGATTCTCATGATGTTCCTTTTCGTGCTCATGATGATCGGCGTGGATGCGGCCGATTCGACGTATGAGACGCTGCGCGGTCAGCGAGTCATGGCAATCCTGGGCGCGCTGGGATTTGCCACGATCGCCGGGGGCGCGATCCTTGACGCGCGGCTGCCCGATCCGGTGGGCATGTCGAAGGCCAATCGCGAAACGAATCCCACGGCTATCGCGACGTCGATTTTCAGCAACCATGCGCTCACGATGGAGCTGACGGGGGCTCTGCTCATCGTCGCGGCAGTAGGCGCGATGACTTTGACCCATCGCCAGGGCACGCACAAGCGTTTGAGCCAGGCGGAGCTCGCCGAGGCCAAGATGGCAGCGTATGCTCGTACGGGCCGCCATATCGGGCAAAAACCGCCCACGGGCGTCTACGCCGAGTCGAATTCCGCGGCGGCCCCCGCCCTGACGGCAGGGGGAGAGGCCGTGGCCGAGTCCGTCCCGCGTGTGCTCCGGATCCGCGGCCAGGCCTACACGCCTTCCGACGTCTCTCCGATCACCGTGGCCCGCGCGGCTCGCGGTGAGCTCGAGGGGCGGGGCCGCTCCTCGGTTCCTCAGGCGCACATGCCCGGCATGCCCGGCGAGCGAGCGCCGGTTTACAAGGATTCGGTTGAGGGCGCGCCCACCTATGAAGCTGCGCCCGCTTACGACGATCCCGCCGAATCCGAAGGGGAAAGCCGATGAATCTCATCTTCTACGTCGTTCTCGCCCTTATTCTTTTCTCCATCGGCGGCGCCGCCGTCCTCACTCGCAAGAACGCGATCATTGCGCTGCTTGGAGTCGAGATCATGCTCAATTCCTGCAATCTCGCTCTTGTGGCCTTCTCGCGGATGTGGGGGAACGTTGAGGGCCAAGTCTTCTCTTTCTTCGTCATGGTTGTCGCTGCGGCGGAAGTTGTTGTGGGCTTGGCGATCGTCATCTCCGTTTTCAAAACCCACCGGTCCGCATCGCTTGACGGCGCGAACCAGCTCAGGCACTGACCGGAAGCAGGTGTCAATTGACCATGGAAATCTCTTCGGCGTCCGGCGCGGCAGCCCTCGTGTGGCTGTGCGTGGCCATTCCGCTGCTATCGTCCGGCTTCCTCCTCGTCGCGGGAAAACGGGCTGACCGTTGGGGGCATTGGCTGGCCGTCGGCGCTTCGGGCCTCTCGCTCCTGTTCGGCTCGGCGGCTCTCATTCAGCTTCTCGGGCTTTCGCCCGAGCAGAGAGCGATGCGCATCCGGTTGTACAAATGGTTCGCCGCGGGCGATCTGTCGGTTGATCTGTCGATGCGGGTCGATCAACTTTCCATCACTTTCGTCATGCTCGTGACGTTCGTCGGCACGCTCATCCACGTCTACTCGGTCGGCTACATGGCGCACGATCCTGCTCGACGCCGTTTCTTCGCCTATCTCAACCTCTTCGTCGCTTCGATGCTGCTGCTTGTTCTTGGCGATTCGTACGCGGTGATGTTCGTCGGCTGGGAAGGCGTGGGCCTTGCCTCCTACCTGCTCATCTCTTTCTGGAATCACGTTCCGGCCTATGCGGCCGCGGGCAAGAAGGCGTTCGTCATGAACCGCGTGGGCGACGTCGGCCTCCTCGCGGCCATGATGGTC
>CAUSGP010000081.1:0-9276 GCA_963531075.1 uncultured Actinomycetaceae bacterium
CTCATGCCCGGGCTCATCGAGACCCACGATCACCTGCCCACCTCCGGGACCGACGTCGAATATCCCGACTACGGGCCGCACGAGGTCGCCCGCCTCACTCTCAACGCGGCCCGCTCCGCCCGCGAGTTGCTGAGCGAGGGCGTCACGAGTGTGCAGTCCCTCGGCGCCCGGCATTACGTGGACGTCGCCCTGCGCGATGCCGTCGATGCCGGGGATCTGCGGGGGCCGCGCATCGTCGCCGCTGGCCCGCAGATCACCACCACCGGCGGTCACGCCCACCACGCCGGCGGCGCCGCCGATTCCGTGGACGAGATTCGCCGCCAGGTCCGCCGCCATCACCTTATGGGGGTCGATACGGTCAAGGCGATGGCCACTGGCGGTTTCACGACCGGCGGCTCCGCACCGTGGTTCGCCCAGTTCACCGTCGAAGAGCTTCGGGTCATGTTCGACGAGGCCCACCGCCTGGGCAAGTGGACGGCTGCCCACGCTCACGGCACCCAGGGCATTGAGCGGGCCGTACGCGCCGGAGTGGACTACATTGCCCACGCCTCTTTCGTCTCGGCGGCCGGGCGAACCGAGTTTGACCCGAGGCTGGCCGACGAAATGGCGAACGCCGGCGTCTACGTTGACTGCACGATAGTCGCGGTCCTGCCCGGCTTTATCGCGAGTGACCCCTCCTACGCCCCGCCCGCCAGGCTTCTGTGGGAGCACGGGGTGCGGATCGTCGCCGGGCACGACGCCGGAATCCCAGGCTCCCCGCAGCGCGCCTACGTCGGCGGGCTCCAGGCCCTGGAGGAGGTTGGCCTGCCTCGCAGCGAGGTGCTGCTCGCCGCCACGTCCCGGGCCGCCGCCGGGATCGGACGCGCCGGCGTGACCGGGGTTCTTGCCGCGGGTTTCGAGGCCGACTTCATCGCAGTGGCCGGCGACCCGCGGCGGGACCTCGCCGTTCTGCACAACCTGCGCCTGGTGGTGGCCCGCGGTCGGGAATTCCGGCCTGACAGAGTCGAAGGCCTTCCCGCGCGGGAGGCTCCGGCCGAGCCGATCGGCCCGGCCGTGACCCTCGCCGAGTGGCGGGAGCGCAGCGCCCGCCTTGCCCGTCATCCGGATGTGTGAGCCGCGATGCCGAGAGTGGGCCAACGCGGCGATTAGCTTTGCCCGCTGGGGGCTTGGTTGTGAGGCTCGGGCGCGCAAGTAACAGGTGCGCCTCTTCGGCGAAACGCTTGTAGTTGCTATTCGAGGTCTTACACGTGGAAGCTAAGAGTGTTGCTTGGAAGCGGGGAAGCCGAGTGTTCGACGCCGCATCAGTGCCCCCGGTGCTTTTGGCGGGCTTTGGCTCGCTTTCGGGCGTATGCCTCGTCAGCGGTTTGTTTTTGCTTGCGCCGCTGCGCCGAGGCGCGCTCCTTGCCGCGCGAGTCCATATCGGTCTTCAGAGCTTCCTGGGCTTTCGTTGAGACGCCCCGCTCACGCATCGCCTTCGCCGCCATTCGCTGGGCACGCTTGGGATTGACTCTTCGAGTTTTGCTGGCCGGCTTTTGCGAGCTGGAGTCCGGGTGTTCGGCCTTTCGCCCGAGGTTGGATTCTCGTACGTTTTTGCTTGCCTGGGGGTCGTTTTTCGGAGCGCCGGCCCGGCGGTCAGCGTCGGTTGAGCGGGGGATGCCGGCTTGACGGTGAGCATTGGCCCGGCGGGCGACGTCGGCCTTATTCTCAATGGCGACGGGGGTGGCGCTGTGCGCCCGCCACACGAGCTCCGTGCCGTGTTCGCGGACGAACTCGTAAAGCTCCGCGGCGTTCGGCTCTTTGCCGAAGATGACTCGGGCCGCGCGGAGGGTTTCGCCGTCGTCAATCTCATAGACACCGACCCACAAATGGCCGTCGAAGAACAATGTGAACTGCGCTGACATCTTGCCTCCAGGTACGCAAAAGCGGACCCGACGAGCTGGATTCCAGCGAGGCTGGCGACGGACGCGCCGCACCGCTATGCGCATGCGAGGCGTCGCCCGGGCTTCCTACCGGGCAGCGCGTTTCGTTCATCAGGAACTGACCCTTTGAGTGTACAGGCTGCCTCGCAGTGGAGGTGCGTTTGGCGGCGGGCACTCGTCGATCGTCGCCGCCGTGACTTCTTGGCGGGCGCGGGTTTCTGCTGTGGCGTTCGGCTGCCACCCCGAATAATCATGTGCTTTCCCGGTGTGCGCGGGTTTCTGGAGAGCTGGGATCGCGGCGGTAATGAGCGGTGCCTTCCTGGCGGGTGGTTTCTCCGGGGCAGATGCATGTCTTTGCACCGGTATGTCTTTGCACCGAGGATCGATTCTGCGTGGATGCGCGTGAATAGACGACACCCCTCATGTGGTTCAGACTCAATTCTTAATCTAGTAGTCTGTGGCGAGAAGCCGCGGGATCCTTCTTCTCTTCTCTAGGCCTGTCGGTTCCTCCCGGGTGCCAGTTCTCCCGGGTGTCGGTTTCTTTAGGCCTGTCGGTCAATCGCGGCATCGGACTCGAGGCATCTAACAGCCGCGGGAAGCGCGCCAATGCACCCTGGGGCTGGAAGGCTTCGCGTTCTTGTAATTGGAGTGTGAAAGGAGATTGCATGTTCGTCGTGACCATCGACCAACGGTCGTCGCGATCGTCCGGTGACCGGGTGCCCGATTTGCTCGGTCTGCTTGGCGACGTCTGCGCCGACAATCCGCCGATTGCCGGGTTTGACAGGACGGTGGGGGACGAAGTCGAGGGCTTGTTCGACGACGCCGGCGGCGTCATCGTGGCCATCCGAGCCGCCCTGGCGATGGGGGGTTGGCATATCGGCCTGGGGGTTGGCTTGGTCGAGTCTCTCGGCCAGAGTGTGCGCGAAGCGCGCGGATCCGCCTTTGTGGCCGCCCGCGAGGCGGTCGAGCGGGCGAAGGCGAGCGGTGAAGTGGAGATGCGGCTCGGAGCGGATGTCAAGATCTCGGATTTGGCTCTCTCGACCTCGCAGGTCATCTTTCAGCTGCTCGGAGCTCTGCTTGCTTCCCGCACGGACGCTCAAAAAGAAGTCTCCGATCTGTTCGACGCCGGCCTCACCGGCCGTGAGGCGGCGGCCGCCCTCAACGTGAGCCCTTCGGCGATTTCCCAGCGGCGCACGGCCTCCCGATACGATTTGGAGATGCGCGGCTGGGTGGTGCTCTACGAGCTCCTCGGCGGAATAAGGGCCGAGGTGGATGGGAAACGAAGTGGTGGGGAAGGAGTCAACTCATGACTTTGGTTATTGTCATCCTTTCCCTAGCCGTCTCGGTGGTTGCGGGCTGGGCGGCGGTTGAGGGCGTATTGCGCCTGGCCAAGGTCAGCGGTAGTGAGTATCCACCGCCCAGCTCCGGTGGGCATCACGCCACGGTCCTCCGGGAAGGCTCGGACCAGCCGCATGTGCTGCGCGGCGGCATGTGGATTGGCGGGTTGGAAAGGCTGGCGATAACCGGGGCTGTCCTGGCGGGCCAGCCGGAGTTGATCGTTGCGGTCGTTGCCGTCAAAGGCCTTGGGCGTTGGGCGGATCTGCAAACCCATCCGGCACTGACGGAACGTTTCATCATTGGCACGCTGGCCTCATATGTGGTGGCGGGTATGTGCGGATACGCGGGACTGGCATTGATGACATGAACCTTTTCCTTTTCTCCGGCTTGGCGGCTTTGCCCGGCCGTTAATTCGTCGCCTGTGCCCTCATTGGCATGTTGTGGTGGCAGAGATGCGTTGCGCGTTGTTGTTGCGAGTTAAGCGTTAAGCGCCATCGCCATGTGTCGTTGTGTTCGCGTTGCCCTTGTGCGGAGGCTGGCTTTCGGTTTCCCGTTTTCCGCGCACTAACCTGCGTATGTGATAACCCCCGTATGCCAAAGCGATCGTATACCAGATCAATGGCCTATCTCTGAACAAAACGATCATCAAGAGCACAACCATCGCTGTGACCGCTTGTATTCGCGTTATAGTCTGCTTATCCATACCTACCTCTCGAATATCGACGATTTACACATGATAGGTGAATTGAAATGTGAGGTTACGATAAATTCGTAGGCCCATGGTCCTATTTTTCCTCGTGGATGAAAGAGTGTTGCAGGTGCCGGCAGAGAAACGAATGTTGTCGCGCGGTTGTAACGAAGAGGTGGGAAGCACGTGAGTGAATGGGTAAAGAGGCCCATATGGTCACGGGGTGGGACGGGGCGAGGGGCGCGATGAGACCGTTCGGGCGCGCGGTGCGCGAGGTCTCGCGTCGGGCGACGGTCTAGGCCTTTATGACCGAAATGCCCGGAATCTCGGTACAGGAAAGGCGGGGCTTTCGTCACAAGGGTGGGGTGAAAATCACCATCGCCGATGTTACCCTGGTCAGTGGCCCGCAACTGCGGAACACTGAACTTCCAATGGAGGATGATTGATGACGAAGTACGTCTACGCGTTCACCGAGGGTGACCGCGACATGAAGGATTTGCTCGGTGGGAAGGGCGCTAATCTCGCCGAAATGGTCAAACTCGGCCTTCCTGTGCCTCCGGGTTTCACCATCACCACCGATGCTTGTCGGGCGTACCTCGCGGCGGGTGAGTCTCCCGAAACGCTCGATGTCGAAGTCACCGCGCACCTGCGCAACGTCGAGCAGGAAATGGACAAGCGTCTGGGAGACAGTGAGGATCCTCTGCTCGTCTCCGTCCGTTCCGGCGCGAAATTCTCGATGCCTGGCATGATGGAGACCGTCCTCAACATTGGCCTCAACGACGAATCGGTTCGGGGCTTGGCCGCGCAATCCGGCAACGAGCGCTTCGCCTGGGACTCTTACCGACGCCTCATTCAGATGTTCGGCAAGACGGTCCAAGATATCGACGGCGATAAATTCGCCGACATCCTCCATAAGCTCCAAGCCGACAAGGGGTACGCCGGGGACCTCGACATGACCACCGAGGATCTCCAGTACCTCGTGAATGAATTCAAGAAGGTCGTCAAAGAGGAGACCGGAGAAGAATTCCCCCAGGATCCTCGCAAGCAGCTCGATTTGGCCATCGAAGCGGTGTTCCGCTCGTGGAACACCGAGCGTGCTCGCCTATACCGCCGCCGCGAGCGCATCCCGAACGATCTGGGAACGGCTGTTAACGTGTGCACGATGGTGTTCGGGAATATGGGTGATACGTCGGGGACCGGCGTGTGCTTCACTCGCGATCCTTCGACGGGGCAGTCGGGTGTGTACGGCGATTACCTGGTCAACGCGCAGGGCGAGGACGTCGTTGCAGGGATCCGCAATACGCTTTCGCTGGCCGATCTCGAGCGCATCGACAAGAAGTCTTATGACGAGCTGCGGGCCATTATGGACAAGCTTGAGACTCACTACCGCGACCTGTGCGACATCGAGTTCACGATCCAGCAAGGCAAGCTGTGGATGTTGCAGACCCGCGTGGGCAAACGCACCGCTGCCGCGGCCTTCCGAGTCGCGACTCAGCTCGTCGACGAGCGTCTCATTACATCCGATGAGGCCGTCACACGCGTGACGGGAGACCAGCTGACGTCGCTGCTCTTCCCGCAGTTTGATAAGAACGCAGCGAAAAAGGTGCTTACCAAGGGCATGCCCGCCTCGCCGGGCGCCGCCGTCGGAGAGATCGTTCTCAACAATGAGCAGGCCGAATCCCGGGTTGCTGCGGGCGCTTCCGTCATTCTCGTGCGTCGTGAAACGAACCCCGATGATCTTGCGGGAATGGTCGCCGCCTCGGGCGTGCTGACCGCCCGCGGAGGCAAGACGTCCCATGCCGCGGTGGTGGCTCGCGGTATGGGGCGTTGTTGCGTTGTTGGGGCTGAGGATCTAGTTGTCGATGAAGAAGCCGGGACCGTGCACGTCAAGTCTCAGGGCGTCACGCTCAAGACCGGCGACGTCATCGCGATCGACGGCACGACGGGAGAGGTCTTCGAAGGCGAGGTGCCTGTTGTGGACTCCCCGGTCATGACCTACATTGCTCGCGGGCTGGACGCGGCGCTGGCCACCGGTCTTGATGCCGACACCGAGGAGTTGGTGCGCGCCGTCGACCGCATCCTCACGCAGGCCGACGAGAAGCGGAACCTTGCCGTGCGCGCCAATGCCGACACGCCCGAGGACGCCGAGCGTGCGCGTTCCTTCGGAGCCCAGGGCGTGGGGCTGTGCCGCACCGAGCACATGTTCCTCGGCGACCGCCGCAAGCTCATTGAGTCCGTGATCCTGGCGGACACCGACGAGGAGCAGGAGGCGGCCTTCGATGCGCTCCGTCCGCTGCAAAAGGGCGACTTCGTCGGCATCTTCACGGCCATGGACGGCCTTCCGGTGACCGTGCGCCTCATCGATCCGCCGTTGCACGAGTTCCTGCCCGATCTGACCGAGCTTTCGGTTGAGCTTGCGGTGAAGGCCGCTCGCGGCGAGGAGGTCACCGATCATGAGAAGCGCGTCCTCGAAGCCGTCAAGGCCAACCACGAGCAGAACCCGATGCTTGGCCTTCGCGGCGTGCGCCTGGGCCTGAAGATTCGCGGTCTGTTCAAACTGCAGATCCGCGCCATCGCCGAGGCCGCCGTCGAGTGCAAGAAGAAGGGCCTTGATCCCCGCCCGGAGATCATGGTTCCGCTCATCGGCTCCGAGCGCGAGCTTCAGATCGTCCGCGACGACGCCGAGCGAATCATTGGCAAGGTCGAGAAGGAAACCGGCGTCAAGCTGGACATCCCGGTCGGAAATATGATCGAGCTGCCGCGCGCCGCCCTTGAGGCCGACCACATCGCGGCCGAGTCGGACTTCTTCTCCTTCGGAACGAACGACCTGACCCAGACCACGTGGGGCTTCTCGCGCGACGACGTCGAGGCTTCGTTCTTCAACGAGTACTTCGATTACGGCATTTTCGGCATCTCGCCGTTTGAAACGATCGATGCGAGCGGTGTGGGCCAGCTCGTCGAGACCGGAGTGACGCGCGGGCGCGCCACTAAGCCGGACCTCAAGTGCGGCGTCTGCGGCGAGCATGGTGGTGACCCCGCGTCGATTCACCTGTTCGACAAGCTCGGGCTGAACTACGTGTCCTGCTCGCCGTTCCGTGTTCCTGTTGCACGTCTGGAGGCTGGCCGTGCGGCGATCTCCAACGAGTCGGCTGGCACGGGCCGTTAGTCCGCGATAGGCCGTCGGCTAGCCGGTTAGCTTGAGGCAGCCGCTCCGTGGGCAGCCAGGAAGGTGGCTGCCCACGCTGCTGTCGGTAACCGGGCGTCCGGCTGGGCGCTTTGTCAGCCCCGGTTGAGCGCTCTGTCAGCTATTGAACCTTTGCTTGTCCAGCCGCCGATACTCGCTCGCGCTATGAACCTCGAGGGGGCGACGCAAAACGTACGTCGCCTCCCGACTCTATGTCCGTCCGGACAGTGACTCTTTATATCCGGATGTTGCGGCGTATCCCGATGTTGCGGCGTGAAGATGAATCATTGATGCTTGCCCGTGACAAACTGTCAGAAAAATAATTTTGTAATAAAAGCATTACGTAATATTCCATTAAATCGTGAAGCAAAGGGGCCAAGAGTCCTATATTTGATGAGGTTCTTGGGTTTAGCGAAGGCAGAAAAAAACTCATTGATAAAGAAGAGTGTCCATATCGGTCGAAAAAATAGGATCTGTAAGCATACCCTGACTTCGTACGCCTAGATCTTTCACAGTGAGGTGAGGTTGCAATGAATCTTCGCGAGTGCCCTCAGCACACAGCGTTGCGGTTGACGCATGTCAATCTTCCCCGCCGCAACCTCCTGCGCATGCAGGAGCTCGGAGTGAGGCCTGGCACTGAGGTCGTCGTGACTCAGCATGCGGGATTCGGCGGAGTCGTTCTCAACATCGGCGGCGCACGGGTAGCGGTCGATCACCGCTCAGCCCTGCGGATTCGTGCGGAGGTGGTCTCATGAGCTGCCCGCGTTGCGGATCTGAGGGGCACTCCAAAGCGACTGCCACCCTCTCGATTGATCCTTCCTCCGAACCCACTATCGCCCTCGTAGGCAATCCCAACGTCGGCAAATCGACGTTGTTCAATCAGCTCACAGGCGCCCGTCAGCGCGTTGTCAACGCGCCGGGAACCACCGTCCAGGTCGCTTCGGGAACCTGGCACAAGGCCAAGATCAAGGTGCTTGACCTTCCCGGGACCTACTCGCTGATCGCAACGAGTCCCGATGAGCAGGTCGTGTCCGACACCATTTCCTGCGGGCCGGGAACGATCGCGGATCGCGCCACCACACGCGGCATCGATCTCGTGCTCGTCCTCCTTGACGGCAGCTCGCTCACGCGTTCCCTCTATCTTCTCGGCCAGGTGGGGCAGACGGGTCAGCCCGTCGCCGCCGTCGTCACGATGGCCGACGTCGCCGTCGAAAACGGGGACCTCATCGACTACGAGGCCCTTTCGCGCACCCTTGGAATCCCGATCATGCCGATGGACCCGCGCTCGTCGAAAGACTACGACCGGCTCGAGGAGATGGTGACTCAAGCCATCGCCACACGTCCGCACATTCGCGGGATCGAGCCGGATCCGGGCGCTCCCGGATACATTGGCGATGAGGCCGCCTGCGGGTGCTGCGAGCCCGCACATGCACCCGCACACAAGAGAAGAAAGAACGCGGCGGTTTCGCGCATGCACGCCGAAGAGCTCGATCGCGCAGACATTCTTTTCTCATGGGTCGACGACGTCGAACGAAGCTTCCGCGAAAGCACGGCCGATCCCGAGCGTCTCTCGCGTTCGGACAAACTCGACAGGTTGCTCCTCAATCCCTTTGTAGGCCTGGCGATTTTCTTTGGCCTCATGTGGCTATTGTTTAAAACGGCGGGCGAGTGGGTTAGCCCCTTGCAGGACCGTTTCGAGGATTTCTTCTCGAAGACGGATCCGGGCGCATTCAGCGTGGCAAACGGCGCTGTCTGGCTGTTGAAAAAGGTGGGCTTGGACGACACCTGGTTCCAGCAGCTCACGGTTGGTGGCATTATCAACGGACTCGGGGTGGTTGCCAGCTTCTTCCCCCTAATGTTCGTCATCTACGCGGCTTTCTCCGTTCTCGAAGATTCGGGCTATATGGCGCGGGCAGCCTTCCTGGGCGATAGGCTCATGCGCAAGATGGGCCTTGACGGGCGCGTCATCTTGCCTCTCATCATGGGATTCGGATGCAATTTGCCGTCTCTTGCGGCGGTGAGGACACTTCCTTCTGCCCGACAACGCCTCGTTACGGTTCTCATCACGCCGTATACGTCGTGCGCGGCGCGCGTGACGATCTACCTCATGATTGCCCGCATCTTCTTCCGGGGCAACGTGGCGACGG